>NZ_FNWN01000002.1:0-266600 GCF_900108415.1 Selenomonas sp. KH1T6 | reverse complement strand
GCCCGGAAAGTAGGTGAGAGTTGGGCTGAAATCCTACTTTTTGAAAACCTTCGCCATTTTTGGCGTAAATCCTGCCTGCCGTGAAAAACTTGTTTTCAAAAACACAGAGATATACCTCCTCTCCCCTTGCCACACCTGGCCTCAGCCGTGTTTTTACAAAAACTGAAAACCTCGACGGAAAATAGCCGTTTCCGGGCCCCCGCTCAGGTTTTCAGTTTTCCTCTATGATGCGTACCTGCCCCAGTCCATGAGAGGTCCAGCGGCCGACGCCTGCAAATTCTGCATAGGCGGCCAGTACGGCCATGATGCCCTTATATGTATCCGGTAGCTCATTCAGGCCATAGGTGAACCTGCCTACGAAGCCTCTGGCGCTACGCTTGGGGGCCAGGTTAATCCAGCAGCTTTTCCCCTGCCAGGCCAGAGGCAGGATGGCGTTGGCTGCTTCCGCTGCCAATTTCCTTGATATATCCCCAGGCATCTTCAATGCCTCCCACTTATCCGCCAAGGAGCCGAACACATACTCCGGCAGGGGCCAGGGGAAATCATTCTTGCCTGACTTGAAGGTGGCAGGAGATTTAAAATCCATGGTTATAGATGCCGGCAGAGAGCAGGAAAAGCACTCTGCCAGCATCTCTGTTGGTTCCACTACGCCAGAATAGGCACACAGATCCGGATCTGCGCATACACGCACTACTTCCAGCTGCAGCCTTCCCAGAGAAAGGCGGGAGCCTGGCTGCAGGCTCAGAAAAGCCTGCAGCACCTCATCACTCAGGGCCGTCACACGCCATCTTAGCAGCTGTCCTTCCTCCACATACAGACGGTTGTTAGCCGCTCCCCTCTTGCCGGGAAAAGCCAATTCTGCAGAGGTGAAGGGCTTGATGGACATCTGGTCGTGGACATAGGCGGCCAGCGCAGAAGAGTAATCCTTCAATATCTTGAAACACAATCCATGCAGCTGCTGTCCATGATAGAGGGGCAGGCTGTCGCTGCTGACGGCTCTCAATTCATATACTATAGCACCAATCATCTTAGATAACCATTCTCCTATTATTTTTCGGCAACGAACATACTACCACTATTTTGACCTGCCGGCAACCAGACTGGCCCAATGTTCAAGAGGAGTCAGAATCATGGAGCGCACCTCATCGACAGAGGTGACATCTTCCGTGTTGGCATGATTGATCTGGTTTCTCTCCACACGAATCTGGAAATACTCCTTCAGGCATTCCAGCATCTCCTTGTAGCGATAGTTGCTCTTGAGACAGTTTTTCTTATACAGGGAATAGTAGCGGTCAGAGTGTTTGTTCCACTTGTCATCCAGGACGCTCAGGAATTCATTGCGCACTTCTTCTGCCATTGCTCCTTCGCCGTAATCTTCCCTGGGGATAGCAAACAAATCGTAGATTTCCTGCACCTGCAGTTCAGCTATTCTGTTGGCAATATTTTCCTGGGGAATATCATAGCAGAAATCCTGAAGCGATCTCATTCTACTGGCATTTCGCTGACTTTCTTTATGTATAACCCGCAGCGCTTTCCCCAGCATGGCATATTTCTTTTCAAATTCATCAAAGGACAGCATCCTGCTCTTTAACATAGTGAAATCATATCCTGCCTTTGCCAAGGCATCACAGAAAGAAACCACCTTAGGATACTTGGAACTTTTCAGCTCGCCAGTTTCCTTGTGGCCGGAGTTGAAAGCCAAAATATCTGCTTTGATGAATTCAGCCAAGGTCAGATTATCAGCCTCATTTTTTGAAGCTTTGCCGCCCTTGTCTGTATAATTGACGATAAAATAATACTGCCAGGAACGTCCCTGCCTTCTGCCTTCACTTTCACAGAACAGCAAAACTCTGGGATCGTCCGTGTAGGCAATTTTGGTATTCACCAAATATGGCGGCATCCACTCTGTGCAAAGTGTCATGGCCTGCTGCAGGAAGCCCTTGTTCGTACACCAACGGATAATATCAAATTCTGTGGCCCGCCCCTGTATCAGAGGTCCGTATTCATTCTGCAGGGTAGTGATGATACTGGCAAAGAGATTTTCTTGCAGCGTATCTCCATGATTTTCCTTGAAAGCCTTCAGGTAGACGTTCAGCGTCTTCAGCTCATCCTTGATGAGGCTGGTCCTGCACATCTTGATGGCATCAGAGAAGCGCTGCATGGCTTTCAGAAGGTTGCTGAGTGATTCTGTCTTTGGCGCGGTCTGGAAGTATTCCTGCAGCCCTTCTACACTGCCGAACTTGACGAATTCATCTGCACCATTGATCAGGTTGAACAGCCCCAGGAGGGAAGTGGCATCAAAGACAGTCTGCCTTTCCGGGTCAGAATAGAGGACTTTGCCCAGTTCAATGCCGTTATACTGCAAAAGCTGCATAATCGTCAGCATCATCACGGAGTTATAACGGAATCCTCCTGTCATGTCGGCGTAGAGCCTTATCCTGGCCTGGGGATGTTCCTGGGCATAGTCCATTATCTGTCCGGCAATCTTCGTGACATTTCGCAGGGACTCGTCGATATTGTCCAGGCCGTCGTAGTATCTTATGCTATGTAGCTTGCCGGACAAGCGCTCATCAGCCTCTATGAGCCGCTTCTTGAGGAAGTTTATGTGGGTGAGCATCCCATACTTCTCAGTCTTTGGGGCATCAAATGTCTCCACCTTTTCGCTGGATACCAGGAAAACAGCATCCAAAGGATTGTCCCCCAGCTCGCGCTGTACCGCGATGATGGCAGATTCATTGGTCTGTATGGCCGTATAGGGCTTCCCGCCTACCCCCCAATAGCGGATTGGATTATCTATGCTTCTTTGCAGCACCAGGCTGACGAAGGCCAGCATGATATTGTAAATCGGTTCATTCGACATATATTTGCCCCCTTGGACTTTGCAGATAAGCAGGGATAGGGACGACCTTTATTTCACTTCCCTGGCCAAAGGCAATATCAAGCGGTTTTGGAAGGGTCCTTCCGGGTCATTGATATCCATGGCAGCAGTCTTATCATTCCAGTCAGGCGCAGAAGTGTTCTTCCAGTCCAGCAGATGCGAAAGTTCTCCTTGAGCAATCTGATAGCGGTGATAATCCTCCTTGGACAAGCCGGACTTCAGTTTTTCTTCGAATTCTGCCACATACTCGGAGAAATCTGCCATTGTTTCGGCGGTATGCCACTGGCCGCTGTCATCAAAAAGCTGCCTGTAATAGGAATCCCCATCAAGCTGCAGCGTGGCTTCTACACGGATGCTGCCAAGGCCGATAGATTTCCCCTGCCCAATCTTGAAGCAAAGCTCCTCATCTTTCCGGGACAGCTCGAAGACCTTCAGCAGCGCTCCCAGTTCATCCCTGCTAAGGCGCTCAAAGCGTATCCTGCTTTGGAATACCTGCCCGGGCTTTACAGGTTGTATAGGATGGAGGCACATATTGGTTTCTTTCTGCTCAGGATTTACCCATGACATCTTCTTGTGCCAGTACATCTTATACCCGCGTATGCAGGCACCATTGGAATCCCAATGCTTGATTTGCTTGGGGTCATCCTGATGCAGGTAAAGCTGGAAAGAGGTGGGCTTGGGATTGCTGAGGATCTTGGCATAGGCGGGATTTTCCTGGGCAGCCCTGCCACTGGTGCAGACGGCATTCTCGAAGGAAAGCCTGCTCCCCCACAATTCCTTGCGGCCGAAAAGCGCATCTGTGTAGTCAATAACATCTGTCTGCAAGCCTTTTGGCACCGCCATGCCAATGGATTGCTTGTAAGGTATGCGGTAAAATCTGCCGAAGCCAAAATGTCCTATCTGTCCATTCTCCTCCACGAAGAAGCAGGGCGCGACGAAATCTATCTCATCATCTCCCGTGAAATCAGCAGCCTCATTATTTCTCTTGCAATATTTTTGGTCAAATAAATCTACCCCCTTGCGCGTCTCATCAGTTTTATACGCCTCTATCACCTCCTGCTCCACCAACACTTTCTGAGACCAGTTGGGTACACTGTGAATTGTGTAATGATGTTTTCTCGGCATAGGCCCCGTATAGGTCGCAACTCCGCCGTCACTTTCCCAATTTATGCCAGGTGGTTTCCTGCTTATCTCTCCGGCTCTGACGTCTATCTCCTGGAAGTCGGTATATACCATGTAATATTGGTTCTCAACCTTGTTGTGGATTAGAAAACCTGCCTGCACATTCTCTTTTTTTACGCGGGATGTATATACATCGCGAAGATAGCACTTTTTAGCATCAGAATTCTTCTTTGCCGCCATGGCACGGAAATAAAGATGCTTGTCGTTGAAGTCCGCATCTTCCTTATTGCCGCGCATGGCGCCGCAGGTCACTATCTTGAAGATATTCTTCACCATGCCCCGGATAGAGCTGCCCGGGATGACCGGGACCCCATTGGGACTGAAAAACTCGCTGCCGCCGTTGCCTACGAAGATGCTTGTCATGGTTTTGATGGACAGGCATATATAGCCGCTTAATTTCCCCTGGGACAGCACATGGCGGCGGTAGTTCTCCTGCCGTTCCTCATCTGATTCGGCTCCACCGTCAAAGGGCGCTGACAATACCTTGGGCGGCAGGGAGACAAAGTTGTACGGGGCTGTTGCTTGCCTGGGCATCATCTTGCATCTCCCTTCACATAAACAGGCCGTATTGCCTTGAATCTGTAGTCCACATATCCTGCCTGGGCAGTCTGCTCATTGATACCCACATAGCTGCGTGTCTCCAGAGCATAGTATTCCGCCTCTGCCTCTATGGCCGGGAGCAGCATTTGCAGCTTGCGGTCACCGTCAACCAGTTTCATATATCCTTCTGCACACTCCTGAGTTTCTGTTTTCCTGCCCCAGAATCTGGAGGCCGAATCAATATACTCAGCTTCTTCGCCCTCGCCATCTTTGCGGTAACGGCCTTCAAAACCGCCTACCTGCTTCAGCAGGTGCAGTTCCTCATTTTCATTGAACACCCTCACTTCCAGAAGCAAGCCGTCCTGGGGGGCTGTCTCCGGGAAGTGCAGCTGCCCCCCTTCCCATTTGCCCCAGCTGATGGCATTTATCTGCCAGAGGACAACTAATCCCGTCTGAAAATCCAATTCCTGCAATTTTGCCTGCAACCCGGCTGCAGCGGCAGGAATAGCTATATCTTTTATGAGGCTCTTTCCGGCTTTGATTTCCGTAGGCCTCAAAAGCGCTTCATGATTCATGCCCCTGCCTCCTTCATATTTATGAACTCATCGACGAACTTCTGCAGCTTCCCGGCTTCCTCCGTCTGGATGCCCGGGCCTTCCAAGCGTGAGAAGGGCTTGCCTTTGTAGTATAGCTCAGCCTTCAGGCCGCGCAGTCTGCCATAACCGATAGATTTGCCACTGCCGATGGCAATCCGTCCCAGCCAGGCATCCTTGAGCAGCAGCAGGGCCAATCCTATCTCCCAGGGCTGGGCATGGCTTATTTCCCAATGCATAGTGAGGGCACGCTTATCTGTCTCCTTTTGCCAGACAGGCATTGAGGTAAACAGCGCTGAATCGATAGTGCCGCCTGTGAAGCGGTCTACCCTTATGCGTGTCTGTGGGTAAGACTGCACAGCTTCGCTCAGGCGGATTTCATCCACCAGGAAACGGCTGCGGGATTTGGGTGAAAGATGTTCGCGCAGTTTCTGAGGATCAGGCCCCATTAGGGATTCCAACATATCTGTATTCTTTCCCAGAGACTGAAGTATGTACTCACAGCGATGGCGCAGCACTCCCTTGAGACTTGATCCAGGCACCAGCCATTTTCCGTCGCTGTCACGCATCATAATGGCATCAAGCTTGCCCTCCTCTGCCCCGCTGCCAGTCAGATGGGATTTGTCGCTGTCACGGACCATAAGCCCCCCTTCCAGGAGGAAATCTGCATCTACCACGAAGCTGTCCTCTGGGTAAGCATGCTCTGATTCCTTTTTCTCGAAAAGGCTGTGCCTTCTGGGAGGCTGATCCAGAAAATAGGCCGCCGTGTCATCTGCATTCTGGAAGTCATATACAGCTATGCTGATGTCTTCCAGGACGGCCTTGCCAAAGCCTATAGCTGTGCGTGCTCCCAAATGGAACCCATCTGCCAGATGACTGCCCAGCCTCACCAGAGTTTTTTCCAGCAAATCTTTGTCACTTTCATGGATATTTCGCAGGATGATTTCTGCCACAAAGGTGCCATGAGCTCCCTTATCTATGACCTCATAATCGAACTTGCCATGCTTGATGCCAGTCCCCGTCAGTCCATCCAGATTGACGCTGTCACGATGGACAATCGTAACGTTGCTGAGCTTGATGTCGTAGATGATGGTTGAGCTTTGCAGCTTCATTTCATCGGCAAAGGGCTGCTCCAGATCGGTGCCAAAAAGCAGTGCTGCCGCCCGGGGATTCTCCCCTTCAACGTACTGGCGCAGCACTCCTGCCAGAGAGGTGCCGGGGATAAAGGCATAGCCCTTCTTATCCTTCAAAATCTGGATATCTGTCTGACTGCCTTCCTCATGGCCGCCCATGCCTATCAGCAGCGGGGCTTTCAGCAAAAGATTCCCCGCTATGCAGAGCTTGCCGCGAATGCTTCCCTTACTCATCATCCCACCACCTTTCCAGCTTCTCGGCTTTCCGGCCATTGCGGAAGAACCAGTGCCAATATTCATAGAAGAGCTTGTCATTATTTTTCAGTTCATCCAACGACAGCTTGTCATCGATATCTGCCAGAGCCTCGTGAATCTTCGGTGACAGCACACTTTGCCAGTCGCACTTGTTGTAGGGCATTTTGTCAAGGGGAGTATTTTCCAGCAGTTCGCCCAGACCTGTCCTGTTGACTTCTACTTTGCGCAGCATCCGGGTCAGAGGCGTACTCTCACCGCCTTTTTCTGCCGCCAGATTATTTTGCATATTGCTGCGGCAGTAGTTGCTCTTTTCATCCAGCATGCTATCCAAACGTGCGAAGAGATGATTGGCATCCTGTGGGAAATATTTTCTTGCCTGTTCCACATCTTCTGCGGCAAAAAGCCTGACGGCTTCACGCATCTTCTTTTCCACTATCTCCTGAGCCAATTTTGCCACCTTGCCTGATTTGATAGTGCGCCTTGGCGGCTTTGCATCGTCTGGCGTTTTGGCATACTCCAGCCTGGGACACCGCCACACGCGGACCTGCCCATAGCCTTCCTCAGTGCGGAGGCCTATGCCCTCATAGCAGAGCCGGGTCAGATGCTGCCAGTCTTCGTCGTTCCAATCCTCATCCTTCTGGAGAATGAAGATAGTGCCGGCTGCCAAGGCATTCAGCCTGGTACGTTTCATACCCCAGACACCAACAAAGCTGTCAGCCTTTTCAGCCTTGGAAAATATCTTCCGTTTCCCGCTTTGGATATGGAATGCCTCCCTTTGGCAGCGTTCATTCATTGCCCTGGCGAATTCTTCCAATCCCTTCAGGGCATCACTAGTAAGGCCCGCCAGCAGGAGCGGGGTATCAAGGCGCAGGCAGACGCATCTGCCCTCCTCTCTCGGTACCAGGGGAACCTCCTCTATCCTGCCCAGCTCAATGCTGCAGCTGCCATACTGTGTGTATTGGGAGCGGCCTACATGAGCCAGCCAGGATTTTTCCTGCAGTACAGCTGTCAGCTTTTCCAATGCTTCCTGACTGCCGAAGATATATCCTTCAAAAGACTGGCCAGGTGCTATTGATTCGTAGTTGTAGATGCCTCCTTTGAGGGAACGTCCGGCCAGGCGCTCTTTGTCGTCCTGGCTGCCATTGTCACTGCGGCTCATGTGCAGGGTGATGTTTTTCTTTATTTCCGTGGAGTAGATTTTCCCCTTCTCTATGGAGCCAAAGCCACGCAGGGATTTATAATTCGCTTCTGAATCCTGCTGCAGCAGATCAATGATGCTGTTTCCGTCTTTGATTTTCTGCAGGGACAGAGGCATCACCATGCTTCTGCATCCCGTGGTCTTGTTTACAGGATAGGCATCCACAAAGCGGAGCTTCTGGAAAAACAGCTCTACAAAGTCCCTGTCCTCGTGGGCTTTTTTACCCAGGTCCGCCTTTTTTATATAGCGTCCTGCCAGTATGCCCCGCAGGATATTGCCGGAGAAATAGTCGTAGGTGGCGGTCATGACGTCGGTATTGCCTTTGGTGGAAAGAATGACCGACGAAACCGTCTTGATTTTGATGGCCAACTGCCTCATCTGTTCTTTCCCTCCTTGAAAACGTCTTTTATCAGGGGAGTGCGTATATCTTTGCCATCCTGCAGCATAAGGCAGTCGATACTGCCAAAGCCACGGGTGCGCTTTACCCCTGCCTGGGTCAGATTCTTGAAGGCCAGCGCCAGCAGTTTGAAGTGCCGCGCTGTACCACCGATGACCTCTATCTTCCCCTCGAAGTACAGACCTGCTTCCACCACGCGCATATTGTGGAGAGAGCCGTCTGCCGCCGTCCCTGTCTTCCTGTCCAGTCTCGTTTGATACCGCAGAGAGGTATACTGTTCCAGCACATCATTGACGGTGAAAATCTCAGGATAGGCACGCTGCAGATACTGCCAGTCCTCTTTCATGTCCTCATACCCCTCAAGATACAAGTTGGGTATAATGAGCCGGGCTTTCCCCTGGCTGCCATGGTGGAAAAGAGCGTCCAGCTCCTCCCGCAGCTCTGCGCCATTACCCAGAGGGGTGTTCATTTCCGTCACTTCCAGGGCGCTCTCATACAGAAGCCCCTTCAGCCTTTTGGCAGGAAAATACGGCAGCCCCGCCTCATCATGGATGACTTCCGCATCCACATTCACATCAGCCTGTCCGGATCCAAGATGCAGAGGTGACTGGGTATGCACTCTCAAAGTGAAGTAATCATAGGCAATCTTATTGATTTTGGCTTCCGGGAATTCTTTCGTATCGCTCTGCTTCGACACGGGCCGTGGTGCTTCCTTGGGCTGTTGCTTTATCTTGGCAGCATTTTGCCCCATGGCTATGCGTCTTTGTTTTTCCAGTTCCCGCTGTTCCTTTTTGCTTGCTTTTTTCTTATCCTTCCCTGCCACTATTCTCCACCTCCCCGAATGCGCAGAAATCCAGCATTTCAATCATATCCACATAGGGTGTCCTGTCCTCTGCCCATAGTTCCTTCTCATAGGGTTTCCACGCTTCCACCGCAGGAAGTCGCATCATGCTATGGGGATTCGTGCGTATCAGATAATCAAGCTGCTGCTTGAATTGGATCTGCTCGTGCCTGCCTGCGGCCAGGACTCTGCGCATCTCTTTCAGCTTGCTCATGGGCATCTTGTGCGGGCCAAAATGTACCTCCTGCATGGCCAGCAGCAGGTTGTCCAGGGCCTCCGGCATATCCCCGGAAGCATCCACCCGATAGGGGCCAAAGTGCATATTGCGCCCCAGCACATCATGGTATTCCTGCGCACGGATCTGGGAAAGCTGAGAAGCCTGCTCCCCATGGAGAATGGCAAAATCCAGCCAGCAGGAGGGAGCATCATCCTGGCGCATGCGCTTCTTGGCCTCACCGCACAGCTGCTCGGTCATCTCGTACCCTCTGAAGAAGGGGTACGATGTGGGCAGGATGGCAATGCCTCCGCAGCTGCAAATCCCGTTTTCCTTCAGCTCGCTCATGACAAAAGCCGCAAATTGCAGCGCAAGCCTGGCATGACAGACAAAGGTCATGTCATCACCACCCAGGATCAAGGGACGGATGGGCAGCAAGATCTCACCATCCGGACGCTCGACTCTCTTCAAGAAGTCCCAATCGCCATAGCAGGACAGGATATCGTCAACCAGAGCATTGAAGGCGCAGATTGTTTTCTTGCGTATAGAGATAGAAAGGTTTTTCCTCTTGGTAAGGGTATGGCATTCGCGGAACTGCTTGCCCATATTGTTGCCATCTATATGGACTACAGCCAGGTAGTCTTCCTTCTCCTTCTGGCCCAGCTCGTCAAACTTCGTGGGGAAGGCCCATCCCCTCAGATAGTCCTCCCTATCTTCTTCGGCAATGACGCTGCGCAGCTTGTCCATGAGTTCCCTCTCTGCCGGTGCTTCCCCCTCGCCGGTTTTCCTGTCAGCCAGGATTTTCGTCTCTATCTCCCAGGAGTAGAAATGCTCATCTTCCTCGTCGTAAACATTGGCAGTTTCGCCATTGCTTGAGCAGGACAAAGTAAGTCCCGTATAGGGCAGAGATACCTCCGGGAATACGGTATTCTGTGCGTTCTTCAGTTCTTCATGCAACAGGTCAAGGCCGCTCTTGCCATCTGCATTCAACAGGAATTTCCCGTCCTTATCCATGGAGACAGTGCCGATAGCCGCTCCGGTTTTCAGGCCGGGGTACTCTACCAGAGCAAGTTTCGTAAAAGTGCTGACTACCTCCCGAAGCTTCTGTGTCTCTGTCTCGGGACGGAACAGCAAAAGGGCATTGCCGCCGCCTATATAGCCCACACGGCATGGAGTATCCATGGCCTCCCAGTCCGGCTCCACCACCTGATGCCATGTCTCCTGATCAATGGAGCCAGCACCACATACCTTTTCCACCGCACGAATCAAAGCATCAGAGAAAAGCGTCTCCACTAAATAGGAAGCGCCAATGTTTGTTTTTAGCTGATTTCCGGAGAAAATGTATTGCTGGATTGACCGTGTATCAAAAAGTATCGCCTTAAAATCCATAACCTTCCCCCCTACAACTCCAATATATCATTGGGAATCTTCGCCTTCTTTCAGCAAAATCCTGCCAATTAAAGTTTTGCCCCCTGCTTTTGTCATTGCCGTACATCCCTCAATACTCACGGAACTTCACAAATTTGAAATATGATACCTTGCGAGATACGTCGCCCTGCCATTCCTCTCTGGAAAGGCGCTCGCTACAGGCTGCCAGGACAGTTATACCATGCTCCTTTAGAAGTCTAACCAGCCCATAAGTATAGGTAAATTCTCCCTGACAAAGCACCGCCGCCGGAGACATAGCCATGATTTCTGAATGATACTTCTGGACAACCTCATTGATTTTTTGCTCACTGTAATCAGCCTGCAACTCTGGAAAAGGCATATCCATAATGCCACCATAGGCAAGCGCTGCCTCCTTTCGCTCCTGCGACCAGTTAGCCGAAGGGTGATTACTGTGATTGATGAAAACTGACATAATAGCTCCTTTCGTTATCTGCTTTAACTCTCTCACTTGATATAACCACTCCTGAGAAGTGTTTCTGGCATTTTAGGCAAAAAAAATACAGGCTATACGCCTGTAAAAAATACCGCAAGCGGTAAGGGCTGGCCATCAACGATGAGCTTGAAGCATCTCTACCTTCTAAGGTTCTCTGTTACGATACCGCAAGCGGTAAGGGCTGGCCATCAACGTATTAACTCTTTAGATTCAAAGGGAGGAATCTGTTACGATACCGCAAGCGGTAAGGGCTGGCCATCAACCGGATGGCTTTGCCGGTCTTGGCTTCTTCATCACGGTTACGATACCGCAAGCGGTAAGGGCTGGCCATCAACTCTGTCGCCCGGAAAGCAGGTGAGAGTTGGGCTGAAATCCTGCTTTTTGAAAAGCTTCGCCATTTTTCCCGGAAATCCTTCCTGCTGCGGAAAAACTTGTTTTCAAAAACATAGATCCAGACCTCCTCTCCCCTTGCTACATAAGGCTTCAGCCGTGTTTTGTAAAAAACTGAAAACCTCGACGGGAAATAGCCGATTCCCAGACCCAATCAGGATTTTCAGTTTTTCCTGCAGGCTTCCCTCATATCTTCTCCTATTCTTCATTCTGAGCCCAAACATCTAATCTTCCTTTATTTTGAGGATTTCAGCGGGTATAGCGGCTCCTGACGGAACTGTTCTACCCGCTTTTGTATGAGCTGCCGGGGAGAGAGACCGTCATACTCCTGATAGGGCTTCTCCATGTAGTCCTCATATCTATGGAACCAGAGCATGCGGGCTTCATCGGTAAGGCGGCACTCATCTTCATCATTTTTCTCAAAATCCTGCAGCTTATAGGTTTGCATACGCAACAGATTCAACACGAAGCGGTCAATTACAGGCTGACGGAATAGCTCCATGAGGTCAAATACCAGGCTGTCCTTGCGATTATTGTTGCTATGCAGGAAACCTATGCGGGCATCCAGTCCCTGGCCGATGATGGCGATGCGCACTTCCCGCTCCAGGAAGGCATAGCCGAAGTTCAGCAAGGCATTGACCGGATCCGTGGCAGGACGTGTACGCCCTTTGAAGTGCCAGGTTCTGTTATCCAGCAGAGCGCCGAAGCCCGCGAAGTAGTTCCGCGCACAGCTGCCCTCAAGCCCCCGCAGGCTATCTTCCGTTTCGCAGGAGCCTGCCTTGTTCCGCTCTGCCTTCAGCGCATTCAGAGATTTAGTAAGCTGCTGATTTTGCACTGTGCGGGTGTAGCTCTTCAGCAAGCGGTATTGATTTTTTATCTTCTCTGCTACCACAGACCTGGCTAACTGCATAGACAAAGCCGGGGCTTCCAATGTGGCAAACTGCTGCCTGATGACAGGTAATGTAGCCTGATCGTCAGCCAGCTGCCCTAAAAGGCAGCATTTTTTGTCCACAAAGAAGATGGGGATTTTTGCCTCCAGACAGGCATAGACAGCCGCTGTGGTTATAGTGGTCGAAGGGCCTACTACCACGGAAGTCAGGGCTCTGATGGGCATGCGGCCTATCAGCTGATCATCTTTTTCTATGACAATCCTGCCGCCATCTTTTTTTGCGCTACTTCCCTTTGAGAGCAGATAAAGTACACTCATGCCATTGCTCCCCTTATACGACAATCACGGAACGGTCTTCTTCCAAAGGTCTGCCTTGCATGAGGATTCCTTTGTCACAGTCTTTGCAGACAGGTATCACCATCAGTAGAGGATTATCAGCATTTTCTGTCATATGCAGCAAGGCTTCCCATATAGACTTGATTTCCCTGCTGCTGCATTTGCAAGAAAATACGCTGAATTGAATACGAAAAGCGTGGTCTTCAAGATACTTCACCACGCTGCTGCGAATCTTATCCTCTTTGATGTCATAGCAGATAATGTACTTCAATCACAACACCTCCGCTATTATAAAATCTGGCCGAAAGGTGTTACGACACCGCAAGCGGTAAGGGCAGACCTTCAACCTCATGCTTGAGTGTGCTTGGGACAAAGTCAATAAGTTACGATACCGCAAGCGGTAAGGGCAGGCCTTCAACTTCGAAGAAATGAGGAAGGCAATGAAGGATCAGTTTGGGTTACGATACCGCAAGCGGTAAGGGCAGGCCTTCAACTCTGTCGCCCGAAAAGCAGGTGAGAGTTGTGCTGAAATCCTGCTTTTTGAAAATCTTCGCCATTTTTCCCGAAAATCCTGCCTGCTACGGAAAAACATGTTTTAAAAAACATGGTCTCAACCCTCCTCAACCCTTGCTACACCTAGCTTCAAGCATGTTTTTGCCAAACCTGAAAACCTCGACGGAAAATAGCCGCTTCCCGGCCTCAGCCAAGGTTTTCAGTTTTTCCTAGAACCTGCATATCGTTTTCTACATTGTAAAGCAAAAAGCGTCAATTAACAATTTGATTTGACTATTTCTCTGCAGCCTCGATATGGCACTTCTTCCCGCAGAAAGCAATGCCATACTGCCACACATCACTTACCCCGCGCCGCTCAAACTCTGCGGTGTAGGCGTTCTCCTCTATCTGTGCCAGGGCTTCCTTGGCCCGTATGGCCAGTTCTCCCTCGCTCTCCGCCACCTTGAACTCAAGCAGGGCACCTGCTGTCTGGTTCTTGCCGGGGAAGATAGCGATGTCGAATCTGCCATAGCCGGATTCCCGGTTGCTGACCACCTCAAAGCGCGGCATCAGCGTGGCCAGCAAGCCCAGCACCAGGCCGTGATAAAAGCTTTCTTTGGCACCAGTATCATAGAAGCTTGCCATAGCGCACAGGAAGCCGGAAAGTTCCGCCTCAAAATCCGCAGCCTTGCCAGTAAGCAAGCTGCTCAAAAGCTTCTTGAGCATTTTCGCATCTGAGCCTATGCCTGTCAAATACCGCATGACTTCTTTCTTGAAGAGAGTCTGTATTTCCCAGTTCGGTATCCTCATGGTGCAGTCGTCGCCTGTGTAGGGATCGGGATAATCTGCCATGGTAAGATAGCCTGTATTCAGCAGCATGGAATACAGGGCATCGCTGTTTTCGCTTATATCACTGTAGATGATCCCCTCCATAAGTTCCGCAGATACAGTCTTGCCATGCAACAACTCAGCAAGTTCATTCGTCTGGGCAGCCGTGGCATTTTCCAGCAACTGTTTCAAAATACTATTGCTGGAAGTATTGACCCAATATGTGGCAGGACAACAATCTTTTTGGAAATAGTTGATAACAGACCACGGGTTATAAATTTCCTGCCCCGCAAAATCATAGCCATCATACCACTCTTTTATCTCTGGCAGCTTTTCCTCCATCTCAAAGTCTGCCGCCATCTTCTGTACTTCCCCATAAGTGAAGCCCATGGCATCCAGATAATTCCCGGAAGCAACACTTGCAACATCCAAGTTATTCAAAGAGCTGAAGATGCTCTCCTTGGCAATGCGCAACACGCCAGTCAAGACGGCAAAGTCCAGATTGGGATTGGACTTCAGCACGGAGCTCAGGTAATTGCGCACAAAATTGATGGCTTCTGGATAGTAGTCGTTATCCCAGGCAGCCTGAATAGGTGCGTCATACTCATCAATGAGCACCAGGACATTTTTCTTGTGATAGCGGGCCAAATAATCGGTCAGGTTGCTCAGTGAGTATTGCAATTCCACCTTGGATACCTTGCCGGATAAGATAGCCTGAAAACTCTCCTTGTCTTCCGGATAGAGCACCTCGCTCTCCAAAAGATACCTGAAAGACTGGTAAACCTTCTTCATTAGTGAAGCAAAGGACTCAAGCATATCCCCCATGGAATTTTCCTTGATATCCTTAAAGCTCAGAAACACCACCGGCTTCGTCCCTTGCTCCCCCATGTACCGTTCACCTGCGGCCTCTATCTTTGTGCCTTCAAAGAGCGCCTTGTTCCACTCTGCCTCTTTCATGGTGAAGAAGTAATAGAGCATGCTCATGGCCAGGGTCTTGCCAAATCGCCGTGGTCGGGTAATAAGGGTGGCCGCGGCATGACCATCTATGAGTTTCCTGATGAAATCCGTCTTGTCCACATAATAATATTTTTCCCGTACCCGTCGGAAGTCATCCACCCCCACGGGCATGACGTAATGCTGCTTCATGCGCTCCACCTCCCCAAAGCAGATAGTTCTTTTCCCTATTGATTCTAACAAAGGGGCAATACCCCTTCAAGGCTGGAAGTAAAAATAAGAGTGTGAGGTATACCTATTTTACAGCTTTTCTTCCAGCAAGGGCTTCAGGAATTTGCCTGTATAGGACTCCGGCACCTTCACGATTTCCTCCGGGCGGCCTTCTGCTACAATGGTACCGCCCCCGCTGCCTCCTTCGGGGCCCAGGTCGATGATGTGGTCGGCGGTCTTGATGACATCCAGGTTATGCTCGATAACCACCACCGTATCGCCTCCCTCCACCAGACGGTGCAGGATGAGTAGAAGCTTGTCGATGTCTGCCGTATGCAGGCCTGTGGTGGGCTCGTCCAGGATATAGAGAGTGCGGCCCGTGCTGCGGCGGGAAAGCTCCGTGGCCAGCTTCACCCTCTGGGCCTCACCGCCGGAGAGGGTGGTGGCGCTCTGGCCCAGCTTGATGTAGCCCAGCCCCACATCCTTGATGACCTGAAGCTTGCGGGCTATCTTGGGCACATTCTGGAAGAACTCCACCGCTTCATCTATGGTCATGTCCAGCACATCGGCAATGGTCTTGCCTTTGTAGCGCACTTCCAGAGTCTCCCGGTTGTAGCGGGCACCGTGGCAGACCTCGCAGGGCACGTAAACATCAGGCAGGAAGTGCATCTCGATTTTCAGGATTCCGTCCCCCCGGCAGGCCTCGCAGCGGCCCCCTTTCACATTGAAGCTGAAGCGGCCTGCCTTGTAGCCCCTCATCTTGGCCTCTGCCGTCTGGCTGTAAAGCTGGCGGATGCTGTCAAAAACACCTGTATAGGTGGCAGGGTTGGAGCGTGGAGTGCGGCCAATGGGCTGCTGATCGATATCTATGATCTTGTCGATATTCTCCAGCCCCTTGATGCGCTTGTGCCTTCCGGGCTTGCCTTTGGCATGGTAAAGGCGGGAAGCAATCCCTTTGTAGAGGATTTCGTTCACCAAAGTGGACTTGCCGGAGCCTGAGACTCCCGTCACCAGAGTCAGGGTCCCCAGAGGGAATTTCACGGAAATATTCTTGAGGTTGTTTTCCTGTGCCCCCACCACTTCCAGGAACTTGCCCGTACCTGGACGCCTCTTGGCGGGCACGGGAATGAACTTGCGACGGGAAAGGTATGCCCCCGTGATGGATTCTTTGACCTTTTCCACTTCTTCTGCCGTGCCCTGGGCCACGATGCTGCCGCCGTGCTCGCCTGCCCCCGGGCCGATATCGATGATCTGGTCTGCCGCCCTCATGGTGTCCTCGTCATGCTCCACCACCAGCAGGGTGTTGCCCAGATCACGCAAATGCTTGAGGGTCATGAGCAGCCGGTTGTTGTCCCGCTGATGCAGGCCGATGCTGGGCTCGTCCAGCACATAGAGCACGCCGGTAAGGCCGGAACCTATCTGGGTGGCCAAGCGTATGCGCTGGGCCTCTCCGCCGGAGAGCGTGCCTGCCGCCCGGGAAAGGGTCAGGTAATCAAGACCCACATCCAGCAAAAACCTCAGCCGGGCATGGATTTCCTTCAGGATCTGCCGGGCAATCTTCTGCTCCCTTGGTGTGAAGTCCTTCTCTGCCTCCGTCAGGAATTCGTCTGCCTCCCGGATAGTCAGGTCAGTATACTGGGCGATATTCTTCTCCCCAATGGTGATGGCTAGCACCTCAGGCTTCAGCCTGGCCCCGTGGCAGGTCTGGCAGGGAATCTCCGTCATGTAATTCTCATAGGACTCCCGCATCTCCTCCGAATCCGTCTCATGGTAGCGGCGCTCCAACAAGGGCATGACCCCTTCAAAGGGCACATTGTATTCCTTGTACTCCCCAAACATATTGGTGTAGTGGAAGCGGAACCGCTCATTCCCGGAGCCGTGCAGAAGAATGTCTTTGGTATTGTCATCCAGCTGCCGCCAAGGGGTGTCCATACTGTCTCCCCGCTCCTCCAGAATGGCTTTCATCACACACATGGAGTAGGACTGGCTGTTCTTGGACAAGGGAGCAAAGCCCCCACCGGCTACGGAAAGACTCGGGTCAGGTATCACCAGCTCCTCGTCAAACTCCATGTGACTGCCCAGACCAGTACAGACAGGGCAGGCTCCATAAGGACTGTTGAAAGAAAACATGCGGGGAGCGATTTCCGGCAGGCTGATGCCGCAGTCCACGCAGGCGAAATTCTCGCTGAACATCAGGAGGTCTCCGTCCACCACCTGCACATAGGCCACCCCCTCCCCCAGCTTCAGTGCTGTTTCCAGAGAATCTGCCAGGCGCATTTCCATGCCTTCCCGCACCACCAGGCGGTCAATGACCACCTCAATAGTATGTTTCTTTGTCTTCTCCAGCTGGATATCTTCATTGACATCAAAGATTTCCCCGTCAATGCGCACCCGCACATAGCCTTCATGGCGGATGTGGTCGAGGATCTTCTTGTGCTCCCCCTTCTTGCCCCGCACCACCTGGGCCATGACCAGGAGCTTCGTACGTTCTGGCAGCTCTTTGAGCTGGTCCAGCATCTGGTCAATGGACTGCTGGGTGATGGGCTTGCCGCACTTGGGACAATGGGGCCGCCCAGCCCTGGCGTAAAGCAGGCGCAGGTAGTCGTAAATCTCCGTCACCGTGCCCACAGTGGAGCGGGGATTGTGGCTGGTAGTTTTCTGGTCGATGGAGATAGCCGGGGAAAGCCCGTCTATCTGATCCACGTCCGGCTTGTCCATCTGCCCTAAAAACTGCCGGGCATAAGAGGACAGGGACTCCACATACCGGCGCTGCCCCTCGGCATATACCGTGTCAAAAGCCAGAGAGGACTTGCCAGAGCCCGACAGCCCCGTCACAACCACCAGCTTATCCCGGGGGATATCCACATTGATGTTCTTAAGATTGTGGGCGCGAGCGCCCTTGATTTTGATATACTCTTCCATAAGCTAGCCCCCCTATGTTAGTGAAGTCTTTAATTTTCAGTATAAAACTGTCTCTCATCCCAATTCTCAAAGTGATATGGATGCCCCTTCGGCAAATAATAGTTTGAATAAAGAAAAGTTACTATATCCATATCCCCAAATAAATCAAAAACCCACTCCTTTGAGTATGCATCTTCCTTTCCACATAATTCCGACATTTCTTCATTCAATTCCATAAATACTGAAGCCTCTTCATTGCAAAGATACATTACCAGCTCTTCCATCACACTATACGGCAAGATTTGCCCACCTGTTTGCGCACAACTACACATACTATGCAATACGCAACTAATATGGTATAAGAAATCATAGTCATAATGCATCAAAAACTGCTTAGGCAGCATATCTGTCAAACAAGAAAAATTCAACTGCCCCATATGACTTCCTTTAGGCATAATGGACAGTTCTTCCATATCCATCATAATGTGATCATATAATATATCACTGCCTATAACAAATGACATTGCCGCTGCCAAACCGAAATTCTTCTCCAAGTACTTTGACCACGATGCTTGTTCTCTACATTTTTCCAACGAAAATTCACATTCATTCTCCTCATGCGAAGTTAAACTACGCCAGTTTAAGGCCTTGCACAATCCAGCTACCTTATCTTGTCGAATAGACTCCCCTGCTTCATATCTGCTCCAAGTCTTCATCCCCACTCCTGCCCTGGAAGCAGCTTCCTCAATTGTAAGTCCAAGTTCAACTCTTCGTTGCTTAATTCTTGCCGCAATATTTATATCTCCCCGAATCACCTTGCTAGGCATGATTTCTCACCTCACATAAGTTACATGTCACTATAATGTCATTATGTCATAAAGTAAAAAGACTGTCAAGTACATAAATCACTCATTATGATAAACCCAATCATGAGTTTCCCGTTCTATCTTTTTTTTCCTGCAATTCTGCCATGTATACCTGCGTATTTTTTCCCTGCAAAAAGTGGACACCTGTCCCCTTTTGTGCTAGGATATACAGCAGTAATCATATGTAGTTTTTCTAAAAGGAGTGTTCTTCTTTGCAAAAGCGTCCCATTGCGGTGGACGAGAAACTGCCGCTCATAGAAACAGTTCCCCTTTCCCTGCAGCATCTCTTTGCCATGTTCGGCTCCACGGTGCTGGTGCCCATTCTCTTCCATGTGAATCCGGCCACAGTGCTGCTCTTCAACGGCATCGGCACCCTGCTTTACTTGGTGCTGTGCAAGGGACGCATCCCGGCATACCTGGGCTCCAGCTTCGCCTTCCTGTCCCCTGTGTTTTTGGTGCTGTCCGAGTACAGCTATGAATACGCTCTGGGCGGTTTCATCGCCGTAGGCCTGGTGTTCTGCCTGGTAGCAGCTCTCATACGGGCTGTGGGCACCGGCTGGATAGATGTCATCTTCCCGCCGGCCTCCATGGGCGCCATCGTGGCCGTCATCGGCCTGGAGCTCATGCCCACGGCTGCAGGCATGGCAGGCCTTACCAGCGAAGCTGTTGATCCCACGGTCATCACCGTGTCCCTGGCTACTCTGGCCATCACCATCTTCGCCTCCATTGCCTTCAAGGGCTTCCTCTCCATCATCCCCATCCTCATTGGCGTGGTGGGCGGCTACATCATCGCCAGCTTCAGCGGTCTGGTGAACTGGGCTGCCGTGGAGGCTGCCCCCTGGTTCGCCCTGCCTACCTTCTACACTCCCGCCTTTGATATCGGCGCCATCCTCATCATCCTGCCCGCTTCCCTGGTGGTCATCGCCGAGCATATCGGCCATCTGATCGTGACGGGCAACATCGTGGGCAAAGACCTCACCCATGACCCGGGCCTTGACCGCTCCATCCTGGGCAACGGCATTTCCACCGTGATTTCCGGCTTCTTTGGCTCCACCCCCAACACCACCTACGGCGAGAACATCGGCGTACTGGCCATCACCAAGGTCTTCTCCACCTGGGTTATCGGCGGCGCAGCCATCTTCGCCATCGTCCTCTCATGCCTGGGCAAGCTGGCTGCTCTTATCCAGAGCATTCCCGCTCCCGTCATGGGCGGCGTCTCCATCCTGCTCTTCGGCGTTATCGCCGCTTCCGGTATCCGCATCCTGGTGGAGGGCAAGGTTGACTACAACAAGCCGAAGAACCTGCTCCTCACTTCCATCGTGCTGGGCCTGGGTGTTTCCACCGCCAGCCTTACCATCGGCACTGTGACCCTGAAGGGCATGTCCTTGGCTACCATCGTAGCCATCATCCTCTCCCTGAGCTTCCGCATCATCGACGCCTTCAAGGGCAGGCCGGAAGCCAAAGAAGAAGAAAACGCAGCATGACCACTTTCCAGGTGGCGCTGCCCGAAGCCTTGGCGACTATGCCCGCCAAGGCTTTTTTGCGCCAGCAAGGCATATCGAATACCCTCTGGAAACGCATCAAGCACTCCGGCACCTTCAAGGTCAACGGGGAAATCGTCAACGCCGCCCGCACCATGCTGAAGGACGGTGACACCGTGAGCTATCAGGTGGAAAAGCCCACAGATATTGAGCCGGAAGCCCTCCCCCTCGACATACGCTATGAAGATGAATATCTGCTGATTGTAAACAAGCCCCCCGGCCAGCTGGTACACCCCACCACCAAAGAAGCACATGGCACTTTGGCAGGTGCTGTCCTCTACCATTATAAAGGCAACGGCGAGGCTCACAGCTACCACCCCATCCACCGTCTGGACAGGGACACCTCAGGGCTGGTGCTCATAGCCAAGGAGCCTCATGTCCAGTACCTGCTGGCCGCCAGGGACGGCACGAAACTCTTCCACAGGGAATATCTGGCCATAGTGGAAGGCAGACCGAAGCCGCCAGAAGGCCTTATCGACGCCCCCATCGCCCGGGCCCTGCCCAGCATCATCCTGCGAAAAGTCTCCCCGGAGGGCAAGGAGGCCCGCACCCACTATAAAACTCTCTCCTGCTTTGCAAGAGAGGGACATGAACTGAGCCTGGTGGAACTCAAACTGGAAACTGGCCGCACCCACCAAATCAGGGTACACATGAGCTATCTCGGCCATCCCCTGGCAGGCGACGACCTCTACGGCGGCAGCCTGGAGCTGATGCAGCGGCAGGCCCTCCACGCTTACAGACTGCATTTCCCTCACCCTGTTACCAAAGAGTCAATAGATATCAAGGCAGAATTGCCCACAGATATGCAACAGCTGCTGACATGACCTTGTTCGAGAACTGACTATCATGTATCTCCATTTGCAAGCCATATCTCCCAGCGTTATAATATACCTAAAATCAGATATATTCCTGATACAGGAGGGACAGATATGGAACAGCTCAAAGAATATGCAGACAGAAAGTACGAGATGGAAAACGGCAAGGTGGTTATGCTTGCCGCCGCCAGCATCCCCCATCTGAGAATTCAAAGAAAACTTTCAAGAATTATCGACACCTTTCTCCAAGGCAAGCGTTGCGAGGTGTTTACAGAAGCAAAAATCCTCTTCGAGGACAGGAAGTTCTACTATCCCGACTTGCTTATAGTGTGCGACCCTTCAAAGGTCAAGCTGAACCACATAGAAGGCGCCCCGGATTTCGTAGTAGAAATCCTCTCCCCCACCACCGCCAAGCGTGACCTGAGCATAAAAAAAGACACCTATGAGAAGCATGGTGTCAAAGAATATTGGCTTATCAACCCCAAATCGGAATATGTCATCGTCTACCAACTGAAGGACGGCAAATACGAGCTGGACGAAGTCTATCACAACTACACTGAGGAAGAATGGGAAGGTCTGGATGAGGAGGAACAGGCGCAGGAAAAACTGAAGGAATCCATCAAAGTAAGCCTTTATGATGACCTCATCATACCTGTGAAAGACATCTTCGCCGATTTGGCAAGATAATCTTACTTCACGGCTGCCTGCGACAGGCGGCCGTATTTTTTATGGGAGCGCTCTAGGCGCAAATCAATGAAGCTGTTTCTCTGCTCATAGAGCAGGACGACAGAAAGCATCACCGCCGCCAGGTCTGCAGCGGGCACGGCCAGCCATACGCCGCTGAAGCCTATGAGCTTCGGCAGTACCAGCAGGAAAATCACGATGCCTGCAAAGTTCCTGGCAAAGGAGGCAATAGCCGAAGTCCTGCCATCGGATATGGCAGTGAAGAAGCCAGAGGTGAAGATGTTGAACCCGGATAGCAGGAAGCTGAAGCCAAAGAGCCAG
This sequence comes from Selenomonas sp. KH1T6, assembly GCF_900108415.1. Classification (NCBI taxonomy): domain Bacteria; kingdom Bacillati; phylum Bacillota; class Negativicutes; order Selenomonadales; family Selenomonadaceae; genus Selenomonas; species Selenomonas sp. KH1T6. The sequence goes on along the minus strand of NZ_FNWN01000002.1, from coordinate 244,260 downwards.
AAGCCGTTCACCGTAAGCTCATGGGCATGGCTGCCTGCAGGCAGGAACATGCTGATAAGAGGCTCTGCCAGCACTCTGGAACCGGCAAAGGAAACCAGGGAGAAAATGCCGATGGTCACGAGGGCCAGTTTCATGAGCCGCATGATCTCGCGGTAGTTCTTGGCTCCGAACTGATAAGAAAAGATGGGAGCAATGCCCTCGCTGAACCCCACCAGAATAGAAGTCAGCAGCATTTCCACATAGAGAATCACGGAAATGGCCGCCACTCCGTCCTCCCCGGCCCAGGCCAGGGTAATGACATTGAAGAGCAGGGTGGTGATGCCCATGGAAAGCTCTGTCACCAGTTCCGAGGAACCATTGTACATTGCCTGACCCAAAGTGCGCCACTCCAGGACCGGCTTCCTGAAGCGTATCAGGAGACTGCGGCAGCTGAAGTAATGGATACCGATGAGAGCCGCTGCCGTCTCACCCAGCCCTGTGCCCAGGGCCGCCCCCACAATGCCCCAGCCCAGCTCTGCCATAAAGAGGTAATCAAGGCCGGCATTCAGCAACCCCGACACCAATGACACCAAAAAGCCCTGCATGGGCTGCCCATCGGCGATGAAGAGGGCGTTGAAGACCATCATCAGGGCCGCTGCCGGGAAAAAGGGCAGCAAGGCTGAAATATAGCTTGCACAATCCTCATAAAGAGCAGGACTGGCCCCCAGGAAAGAGAGCAAGGGCTCCATAAAGAGCCAGAGGAAGAAAGCCAGCAGCAGGCTCAGCACAGCAGCGCTGGCAGTAATGAGGGTAAATCTCCGGCCCGCAAGCTCGCTATTACCCTCGCCCAGGGTCTTGGCAACAAGTGCCGAACCACCAGCGGCGAGCATAATGGCCAGCCCCAATACCAGATTGAAGGCCGGATAGACAATATTGGAAGCTGCCAAAGCGTCACTGCCAACGTAGCGGCCAATGAATACCCCATCGGTGACGGTATAGAGGGAGATGACGATCATCATGCCGATGGAGGGAGCCGCAAACTTCAGCAGTGACCACATACTGTGGTGATAAGACAGAGGATTATGGGTGTTCGTACTCATAATATCATTCCTTTCTGTAAGATAAATACCTTGAACACTTTGTTCTCACACTGTACACTTAGCATAAAGGATACAGTAACTGTAATGTCAAGGGGGATTTTTCATGGCACGCCGCATGACCTTCCACACAGGGGAATTTGCCCGCATCACAGGAGTGAACAAGCGCACCCTGCACTACTACGACCAGCAGGGCATCTTCAGCCCGGACTCCATAGAGCCCAACGGCTACCGGGCTTACTCCTCCCGTCAGTTCTACCCCTTCTACATGATCCGCATGCGGGACTATCTGCAAGAACACAAATTAAAACCAGCAGGCCCCTCCTACGAAGAAAGCCTGCTGGAAGACATGAGCACCGCCAATGCTGAAGAGTTCATCACCAGAGTGGCGGTGCCTGTGGATATTTCCTAAATTGTCAGTTGGTATCAATTACCTCATATTTCACGAAATGATCTTTTTCCGACAGAGGCAGCCGAACCTCCAGCTTCGTACCTGTCTCTTCGTAGGCCGTTTCCACCACCGCATTCAGCTTGTGCAATCTGGTCACTACCGCCCCCTCGTCATAGGGGATAAGAAGGGTCATGCGCACCTGGCTCTCCCTGAAAAATCCTTCCATGCGCCGCTGCAGGGCCTCCAGATTCTCACCTGTCCTGGCGGAGATGAACACACCGCCCCAGCCATGCAGCAGGCGTTCCCTTGCATGGGGATTATCCAGCTGGTCAGCCTTGTTGAAGACATAGAGCATGGGCTTTTCCGCTGCCTCCAGTTCTTCCAACACTGACACCACCGCTTCAATCTGGGCTTCCACATTCTCATTGCTGCAGTCCACCACATGGAGCAGCAAGTCTGCCTCCTGCACCTCCTCCAGAGTTGCCCGGAAAGCCTTGACCAGGGTATGGGGCAGTTTCTGGATGAAGCCTACCGTATCCGTCAGCAGGATTTCCTGCTTTTCCGGCAGCTGCAGATAACGGGTGGTGGTATCAAGAGTAGCAAAGAGCTTGTCTTCGGCGAAGACATCAGACCCCGTAAGTTTGTTGAGCAGGGTGGATTTGCCCGCATTGGTATAACCTACCAATGCCACCAAAGGGAGCTGCGACTCCTTGCGGCGCTTGCGGTGCAGGCTGCGGCTTTTCTTCATGCTCTCGATCTGTGCTTCGATATCATGAATCTTGCTGTAAATGCGCCGCCTGTCCACTTCCAGCTTGGTCTCGCCGGGGCCGCGGGTGCCGATGCCGCCCCCCAGCCTGGAGAGGGCCAGCCCCTGGCCAGTGAGCCTTGGCAGATTATAGCGCAGCTGGGCAAGCTCCACCTGCATCTTGCCTTCTTTTGACCTGGCCCGCTTGGCAAAGATATCCAGAATCAGGGTCGTGCGGTCAATGACCTTCACCCCCAGCACACGTTCCAGATTATGCTGCTGGGAAGGGGTCAATTCATCATCAAGGATCAAAAGGTCTGCCTCCAGATTCTGAATCTCCATGGAAAGCTCATTGACCTTGCCCTTGCCTAAGAAAAAAGCTGCATCCGGCTTTTCCTTGCGCTGGGTGAAGACCCCTACCACCTTGGCACCGGCCGTATCTGCCAGCCTTTTGAGCTCCTCCATGGACTCTTCTATAGGCCAGCTGCTGCCGGGACGCTCCACCCCGGCAAGGATGGCCCGCTCCACCTCATCTTCGGTCTTTTTCGTGCTCTGGGACGCCAGTTTCTTGTTGACCACTGTCACCAGGTAATTGAGATTTATCTGGCTCAGCACTTTGTCTTCCACCGGGCCGTACTGGGTCAGCAGCTGAGTGCCGTCCTCGCTCATTTCTCCTGAAAAGAAACCCAGACAGCCGAAGATTTTGTCCTCCCTGCGGCCAATGGCTGCCATACAATCAAAACGCAGCCGGCGCAGAGAAGACAGGTCAGGAGCACTGAGCCGCACATCCCCGCCGGGATGGGTATGGATGCAGCGTATGCCCGACAGACGCAGATCCGATCGGGTCTTTTGCTTGAATTCAGGCAGATCCACCGTCGCTGTATCCCCCAGGGACACCTGCACCACCTTGCCCTGCCGGTTAAGATACACCGCCACTTCCCTGTCCGTATCTTCGGTGATGGAAAGCATCTCCTCATTGAGCTCCCGGGTGGAAATCTGCCCCAGGGGCACTTTCAGCTCATAAAGAGCCTTCAGCTTTTCCAGCACGTAAGTTTTGATATTGGCTAAATCGCCATTGACTTGCATACCTTCGCTCCTTTCAGCCACGGTATTTCTATATCAAAAAGCCCCCTCTGAAAGACAGTGAAAACTGTGTCATCATAGGGGGCGCTTGTATTGACTTTATTCAGTCATCAAAATGGGTGACATTGAATTTGGGCTCGGTGGATTTCACCGTGACCTCTTCTTCCTTTTCCTTCTCCTCTGCTTCAGGCACGGGCACCTTCACAGGGATGGGCTTGAACATGGGAGGAATCAGAGCCGGGTCGCCATCCTTGGGGCCGTCATCCTTAGGACCATCGTTGTCATCCTTTTGCTCGGAAAGGCGGCCTTTTTCCAGGAGCTCCTCCAGTTCCTTGGCGCTGAGGGTCTCGCGCTCGATGAGGGCCTGGGCTATGAGCTCCAGCTGGTCCCGATGCTCCGTAATGATCTGGCGGCAGGCCTCGTAGGCTTCCTCCATGTAGCGGCGCACTTCCTTGTCTATTTCGCTGGCCACTTCCTCGGAGTAGTTCCGCTGATGGTTGAAATCACGGCCCAGGAACACCTGATGGTTCTGGCTTTCACCGTAAGCTATGGGCCCCAGCTGGTCGCTCATGCCGTACTGCATGATCATGCTGCGCACGATGCGGGAAGCCTGCTGGATGTCCTGGGAGGCGCCGGTGCTGATTTCCTTCAGCACCACTTCCTCTGCCACCCGGCCGCCCATGGCCACCTTCAGGCGGTCCATCAGCTCGCTGCGGGTAGCGTAGGAGCGGTCCTCCTTGGGCAGCATCAAAGTGTAGCCGCCGGCGCGGCCACGGGGAATGATGGTGACCTTGTGAACAGGATCGGCATGCTTCAGCATCATGCCCACCAGGGTATGACCGCCCTCGTGATAAGCGGTGAGGCGCTTCTCCTCATCACTCATGACATGGGAACGGCGCTCGGGGCCGGCCATTACCCTTTCAATGGCTTCTTCAAGTTCTGCCATGAAAATCTTCTTCTTGTCGCGGCGGGCAGCCAGCAGGGCTGCCTCGTTCACCAGGTTGCTGAGGTCAGCACCGGTGAAGCCGGGGGTACGACGGGCCAGTACATCCAGGTCTGCATCCTCTGCCACGGGCTTGCCCTTGGTGTGAACCTTCAGGATAGCCAGACGGCCCCGCACATCGGGCTTGTCCACCACAATCTGGCGGTCGAAGCGGCCGGGACGCAGGAGAGCCGGGTCCAGGATATCCGGGCGGTTGGTGGCGGCGATGATGATGATGCCTTCGTTGGCAGCAAAGCCGTCCATTTCCACCAAGAGCTGGTTCAGGGTCTGCTCGCGCTCGTCATGACCGCCGCCTACACCTGCGCCGCGCTGGCGGCCCACGGCATCAATCTCGTCGATGAAGACGATGCAGGGAGCATTCTTCTTAGCCTGCTCGAAGAGGTCGCGCACGCGGGAAGCACCCACGCCCACGAACATCTCCACGAAGTCAGAGCCGCTGATGGAGAAGAAGGGCACCCCGGCCTCACCGGCTACCGCCCGGGCCAGCAAGGTCTTGCCTGTACCCGGAGGGCCAAAGAGCAGCACGCCCTTGGGAATGCGCGCTCCGAGGTCCGTAAACTTGTCCTTGTCCTTCAGGAACTCCACTACTTCCTCAAGCTCCTGCTTGGCTTCATCAGCCCCTGCCACATCCTGGAAGGTGACCTTGATCTTGTCCGCACCGCTCATGCGGGCACGGCTCTTGCCAAAGGACATGACTCTGCCGCCGCCCCCCTGAGTCTGCTGCATAATGAAGAACCAGACACCAATGAGGAGCAGGATAGGCAGGATAGAGGAGAACATGGTGGACCACCAGGGCGGCTCCGGCGGATTGTCCGCCGCTATCTCCACCCCTTTGGCGGTGAGTTTCTCATAGAGATGCGGGTCACTATAAGGCTCATCAGGTGTGATGGTGGTAAAATCCGTCCCATCTGAAAGCTTGCCCTGAATCGTATTCTTGATCAGGGTGACCTTCTGTACTTCCCCGGCATCTACCTGATGCAGGAACTGGCTGTACTCCACCGACTTGTTCACCGTTTGCTTGGTGGAGAAATAGTCAATGATGGAAATAGCCACGAGGATGATCAGCAGGTAAAAGCCTACGTTGCGTAGAAATTTGTTCAATCCATTGCCCCTCCTTCTGTCAGGGCCATGAATCCCTGCCCTGCAAGATTTTATCCATATTTCAAGCTAGAATTAAGCGTAGATTTCAGGCTTCAAGACCCCGATGAAGGGGAGATTGCGATAAACCTCAGCATAGTCCAGGCCATAACCCACCAGGAACTCATCAGGCACTTCAAAGCCGCAGTAATCGATATTCACATCCACCGTGCGGCGGGAAGGCTTGGACAACAGGGAGCAGAGCTTCACGCTGGCAGGCTTCCTCTCGCGGAAATACTTCATGAGATAGTTCATGGTGGTGCCGGAGTCGATGATGTCCTCAATGACGATGAGGTGCTTGCCCTCAATGTCATAGTCCAGGTCCTTCAGGATCTTCACGGAACCCGTGGTAGAGGTGCCATTGCCATAGCTGGAGGCAATCATGAAGTCAAAGCGCACAGGCAGGTCAATCTGCTGCACCAGGTCGGTGTAGAAGTTGACGGCTCCCTTCAGGATACCAACGCAGTAGATTTCCTCCTTCACGTCCTTGTAGTCCTCGGTGATCTGGCGGCCCAGCTCGGCAACCTTCGCGCGGATCTGCTCTTCGCTGAATACTACCTTTTCGATATCGTCTCTCATCATGATGGGTTTACCTCTCCTCTTACATAAGTCTTGCATAAAGTTTCTTTTTTTCCCGGTACAGCCGCAGGCACCTGCCGTGAGGAAGCTGCTGCTGGCTGCCGGCATGGCCCGTTTCCAGGACATGGCAGAGCCTTTGCACATGGGCATAGGGCAGGTCCTTGTGGGAACCTGTTTCCTGCTGCCAGAAAAGCCTCAGTACGTGCCATTTGAGTGCCTGTGGCAGTTTCCTAAAACCTTCTGCTTCCAGGCCCTCTTTTCCTGCTAATCTTTCAAAAGACTTTTGCGCCTCTGCCCCTATGAAGTCAGACTCTGCGGCGCTGATGGAGGCCAGCTGGCAGAGGGCCTGCACCAGTCGGGGATTGTACTCCTCCTTGAGCCTGGGCATGGTTTCCAGCCGCAGGCGGTTGCGGGTGCAGTCCAGGAGCTCATTGGTGGCATCCTGCCGGGGGGTCAGTCCCCGCATCTTGCAGTATCCCTCAATGGCAGTCCGGGGAGCAAAGAGCAGGGGGCGGATAAGGGGAAGCTCCCCTTCCGCCCTGGGCCGCATGGCTGCCAGCCCTGTGATGCCCGTGCCCCGCAAAAGCCGCATGAGCACCGTTTCCGCCTGGTCGTCAGCCTGATGGGCGGTGGCAATCAGGTCAAGCCCCCGGGCCTTCCTGGTCTTCTCCAAGAATTCATAGCGGCACTGGCGGGCAGCAGTTTCAAGGGACAGCTTGCCAGCCTCTGCAAAAGCGGGCACATCGCCGTGGGCGATGGTGCAGGGAATCTCCCTTTCCTGGCAGAATCTCGCCACGAAGGCGGCATCCTCACGGGAGGCTCCGTCCTCCACTCTGATGCCGTGTTCAAAGTGAGCGGCTTCCACAGTGAAATTGTACTTGGACAGCCTTGAAAGCCGCCAGAGAATATCCAGCAACGCCAGCGAGTCAGGCCCTCCCGAGCAGGCTGCCAGCACTCCGGCGCCGGAGGGGATAAGTCCTTCCCTTTCGCAGAATTTTGCTGTATCCTTCAGCAAGGCTTCCAACATGGAAGTTATCCTCCTTGATTTACGGCGTGTTGATTAATTCACTAAGCCCATCTTCACGGTTCTTGACTGTCCCTGCTACGTTGACAAATCCTCGACATAGCACCGCTATGTCTCCGGTTTGCCGCCTTGCAATGGACAGCCAATCCCCGCAAATCTGAACCAAGTTCATTTAATCAACACGCCTTAAGCAGAAAAAGCACCCTGGTAACAGAGTGCTTATGTACGCCAATAAACAGTCAGTCTGAACGGCGTGAACCCCGTCCCCCACGCTTGGAGTCAGTTTTGCGGCGCAAATCCGTGAGACGCTCGTCGCTATCCTTCAGGAATTTGGAAAGCTTATCCTCAAAGGAAGCGGAAGTACGGGCTCCCCCGAAACGTCCTCCCTGCCTGTGGAAATCCCTGGGAGCACGGGGCGGTCCGCCCTGGGCACGGAAGGAAGAACCACCGGCTGCGGGACGCGCTGCCTCCTCAGGCTTCTTTTCCTGAAGCTGCTTGATGGAAAGACCAATCTTGCCGCGGTCATCTACGCTGACCACCTTGACTTTGACCTTGTCCCTTTCGCTCAGGAAGTCATGGACATCCTTTACATAGACATCGGCCACCTCTGAAATATGGATGAGTCCGGTCTTTCCCTCCGGCAACTCCACAAAGGCACCAAAATTGCTGATACCCGTGACTACGCCCTCAACCACGCTGCCAACTTCAATGGACAATGAAATTCTTCCTCCTTAAGTACATGAGAATACATAGAGTATACCGTCAGGCCTCGAGCTGTGTCAAGGCTGCGCCTGCTTGCGCCCGGCACTTCCGGGACTGTAGGGCAGCTCACCCTGACGGGTCATGCCCAGCTCCTCCCGGGCCAGCTTTTCTATGTAATCCATCCGGTTAAGATTTTCCCTCTCCTGACGCAGGGCTTCGTTTTCCTGCCTGGCTGCCGCCAGACGCTGCTCCGCTGCCTCCTGGTCTTCACTGACCTGGCTCAGGTACATTTGCTGGGAAATCATAATCGAAGAGAAATACGCTATAACCAGTATCAGCACCAGAAAGAACCAGCTAAAACGCCTTTTCTTAGGCCGCCGAGTCGGTATCATGCCCATTCCTCCTCTTGCTTAATATCACACCCCTTTATAATACCTGCAAATAGGCTTCCTTGCAAGCATTAAGGGCATTTTTCATGGAAATTTCCTGCAAAAAAATCACCAAAGGGAAATCAGTGGTCAGACCACTGGAAATAATCCGTGCTGGCAATGCGCCGATAGACGGACTTGCAGTAGGGACAGGAAAAATGCTCATGGACATTTTCCATGTCCGGCTTGCCGTTCACCAGCCGCACCGCTCCCCCCTCAATATAGTCCATGCGCTCCCCGCAGCGGGGGCACTCACACTTCCCGTCAGCTTCCCGCTTCAGCTGCATGGGGGGGATATCACCGGTATTCAGCATCCGCTTGGGCTTCCTGGGCAGGGGGAACACATCGTAAAAGCCAGAACCCAAAAGCTCACGGTAAAAAACACCGCAGTTGTGGCACTCGTATTTGGGCAGGATGGCATCCATATCGGCCTTCCCTCCCACCAGCTGCACCGCCTGGCCTTCCACATATTTAAGTACCTGCCCACAGGTGGGGCAAACAAAATTATTTTGGGCATTACGCTCCAGCTTCGTCACTGACATTCAAGTCCACCGCTCTTTCCGACTGCCGGCAGCGAGCAGTCCATCTTCAAACGCCGTTCTTTATTCCCTTTAATTCCCCATGAGAGGATAAAAAACCTGCCGCCCAAAAAAATTTTAAGGGCGGCATAATTTGAGTATTTTTTTTGCGATGACCGCGGCAGCTTCCGGGCGGGAGCAGACTTTTGCCTTCTCACCCATGGCAGACAGATTCCCATGCAGGAGTTCCCTTACTGCCCGGGACAGGGACTCCCCCGGGTGGAGCCAGATAGCTGCCCCGTGGCGGGCAGCATAGACGGCATTTTCCGTCTCCGGGCCGGGAATGGGGTCATGGAGCAGCATGGGCAGCCCCAGCACAAAGGCCTCGCTGATGGTGAGGGCCCCCGGCTTGGTGATAAGCAGGTCCGATGCGCCCATCAGCTCATGGGCCCTGCCGGTGTAGCCCCAGCAGTGAACACTGTGATGTGACGCTGCTCCCAGCTCCCTGACCCTTGCCAGCAGTTTTTCATTGCGTCCCGCTATGACCAGCAATTGGAGCCTGTCCGCCAGAGTCTCCAGCTCCTGTAGTGTCTCATCCATACCGCCCAAGCCCAGGCCGCCCCCCATCAGCAGCACCGTGGGCAATTCCTCCAGCTCCAGCTGCCTGCGAAGTTCCTGCCTGGCAGGCAGATTCTTCAGGCTCATAGCTACGGGGATGCCTGAAGCTACAGCTTCTGCCCCCAAGCCAAGCCCGGCCATTTCCTCCTGCATGGCCTCGGTAGCCATGAAGTAGGCATCCACCTGGGGATAGAGCCAAATCTGATGGAGGCTGTAATCCGTCATCACCACCGCCAGCGGCAGGTCTCCCCCCTGTGTGTGAAGCTTCTCCTTCAGCAGGGCACAGGCTCCCTCCGGAAATGGATGGGTGCAGAGCACCAAGTCCGGCTGATATCTGGCAATCAGCTTTTTCAGCACCGGCAACATGGCATAAGCCGCCAGCCGCCGGGCCAGCCCCCCGCCCGACTCGCCCCCGGAAAATTTGTAGCAATGGTCATAGAGGTTGGGCACCCAGGCCAGCATGAAAAGGTAAAGCTTCTTCGTCAGCCAATGGAACAGGGAGGTTTCCCGGGACATAAAGTCAACGGTAATGAGGTCCACGCCGGGAGCCTGCCGCAAAAGTTCATCTGCCACCGCCTCGGCAGCCTTGATATGGCCTGAGCCCACAGAAGCAGTGAGAATCAGGATGCGCTTCTTCATGCAGTAAGACCTCCATCAACTCCCCATACAGCCCCCGTAACAAAGGAAGCCGCAGGAGAAGCCAGAAAGAGAATCAGGGCGGCAGCTTCCTCCGGCGTGCCTATGCGGCCCAGCGGGTAGACAGAAGCCATTTCCTGCAGGGCCGTCTCCCTGTCAGGCGCCCCGGCCAGCTGATTTTCCGTCAAGGGGGTCAGGATATCCCCAGGGGCAATGGCATTCACCCGCACCCCAGAGGAAGCCAGTTCCAATGCCATGGCTCTGGTAAAGAGCACCACTGCCCCCTTGCTGGCACAGTAGGCTGAGCAGAAATAATTGCCATGTACACCTGCGTCTGAAGCCACATTCACCACATTGCCCCTCGATTTCCTGAGCTCCGGCAGTGCGGCCTGGACAAGCCAGAAGGTGCCCTTCACATTGACAGAAAGGATGGCATCCAATTCTTCCTCTGTAATCTCCTCCAGGGCGCCTTCCCTGTAGATACCTGCCGAATTCACCAGCACATCCAGCCTGCCAAAGGAAGAAACAATCTCTTCAACCGCCTGCCGGCAGTCCGTCCTGCTGGCAACGTCCCCCCGGATATATATGATTTTATCCTTCGGGAAACATTCCCCCAGCTTTGCCAGAGCCTCCTGCCCCCGCTTTTCCGAACGGCCCAGGAGGGCCACCATAGCCCCCGCCTTCAGAAGCAGTCCGGCTGCCGAAAGGCCGATGCCGGAAGTGCCGCCGGAAATAAGCACAGCTTTTCCCTTCATATCCATCAGGTCCATAATATCTCCCTTAGGAACTGTTCCTCAATAAAGTTCCTTATGCACGAAAAACCGGGTCCCAAGCGGGAACCCGGCCTTTCAAAAACTTATCAATGCGGTAATCAGTTCACAGCATCCTTCAGAGCCTTGCCTGCCTTGAACACAGGGTTCTTGGAAGCGGGAATCTTGATATCCTCGCCGGTGCGGGGATTACGGCCCGTACGAGCGGCACGCTCCTTCACCTCGAAGGTACCAAAGCCAATAATCTGGATCTTGTCCCCCTCGATAAGAGCCTGCTGAACCGTAGTAAACAGAGCGTTTACTGCCTTTTCAGCGTCTTTCTTGGTCAGACCTGCTGTTTCAGCCACATTAGCTACCAATTCAGTTTTGTTCACAACCGTAGCCTCCTTAAGAGTTTTTTCTGGAAAGATGAATTAGTCCATCAATTCCTGTACGGTAGGTTTTATTCGCCAGCAAGCACAATATTCCTACCTGCTTAGATGAATTTACCAAAAAAACCTAGAAAAATCAAGGCTTTTCAATAAAAAAAGGCTCTTTGGGCACAAAAAACGTGGTCAGATGGTCGATATCCGGCTGGCGGTCAAGCTCATAAAGGGGAATCTTCCGCAGGGATTCATCCGGCAAGGCAAGATTGTGGATGTACAAGCCCTCGTACTCGTCGCCATAGAGATCCATCAGAGCCAGTTTCGTATCAGATGCAATCTGCTGATGATACACCTGGGTCACCACCAGTGACTGCAGCGGGCGTTCCTTCAGTTTCAGCACATCCTCCGCATCAATGATGGTGAGGCCCTCAATGGGGTCAATGCCCAAAGTGGTATACATGACCTCCACAAAGCTCATGCCGGGCAGGATCTCCACCTCTACGTCAGTCTTTTGGGCCAGCTGCCGCAGGAGCACCACCGTGCGCTCTGCCACCAGAGGGCTGCCGGGCACAGCGTAAAGGAAATCCCCCTCACGCTCCGCCCGCCTGAGCAAATCCTCTGCTATGGCCCGATAAAGCTCCTCGAAGCTTCCCGCCTGCTCATAGAAATTGTCATAGCTGGTGAACTCTATGCCCGCTGCTTTGATATCCTCCACCGTGGGGTGGACAGCCGTGCGCAGCACCACCGGCAGCTCTTCAGAACTCAGCAGCTGCCAGCTTTCCCGGGTAATGAGCCCCGCTCTTCCCGGCCCCAGTCCCAGGACTGTTATCTTTGCCATTTATCTTCTTCTCCTTCACTTTCTTCGCATTTTCCGCCTGACTGGCCACGGCCGCCTCTTCGTCCCCGCCTGCCAGCAGCAGCACCCGCAGCACAAAGGAGGCGATGTGCTTCTTCTTGGCCTCAGTCAGGCCGATCTCATAGGCCCCGGTCTTCATGATGCGGCGCAGGTTGTGGCCAAAGTATTTGTCTATCAGCAGAAGGCCCTTGGCAGGCAGCTTCCTGCCGGGCAGCAGGCTGAGAGAAAGGGCTTTCGGCTGTACCAGCACGGAGCGCAACCCCAGGGCCCTGGCATGATTCTTGATGCAGGCAGCCTCCAGAAGATTTCTGGCGGGCTCGGAGGGCTCGCCGAAGCGGTCCTTCAGCTCCTCATAGAGCACCTTCACTTCCTCATCGCTCCTGATGGCGGCAATGCGCTGGTAAATCTCAATCTTGTGCATGGCATCCTCAATGTAGCCGCCATCCAGATAAGCCTCTGCCGCCAGGTCAATGATGGGGTCAGCAGGCGGCTCCAGCACAGCTTCATTCTTCCTGCCGTTCTTGAGATTCTCCACTGCTTCTTCCAGCAGCTTGCAGTACATCTCAAAGCCCACGCTGGCAATGTGGCCATGCTGCTGGGAGCCAAGCAGGTTGCCCGCTCCGCGTATTTCCAGATCACGCATGGCAATCTTGAAGCCCGCCCCCAGCTGGGCAAATTCCTTCATGGCCTGCAGCCGCTTCTCTGCTGTCTCCGTCAGTATCTTGTCTGCCTGATAGACGAAATAGGCAAAGGCCATGTGGTGGGAGCGCCCCACCCGCCCCCGCATCTGGTAGAGCTGGGACAGGCCGAAGTGGTCAGCATTGTAGATGATGATGGTATTGGCATTGGCTACATCCAGGCCGTTCTCCACAATGCTGGTAGCCAGCAGTATATCATATCGCCCTTCATAGAAGTCCATCATCACCTGCTCCAGCATTTCCTCCGGCATCTGGCCATGGGCAGTCATGATGCGGGCATCCGGCACCAGATTCTGGATATGGTCACGCATGCGGTCGATGGTGTCCACCCTGTTGTAAACGAAGTACACCTGACCGCCCCGCTTGATCTCACGCTTGATGGCCCCGGAAATCACCGCATCGTTGTTCTCCACCACATAGGTCTGCACCGGGAAACGCTCTGCAGGAGGCGTCTCGATAATGCTCATATCCCGCGCCCCCACCAGAGACATGTGGAGAGTGCGGGGGATAGGCGTAGCAGACAGAGTCAGCACATCAAGGCCCGCAGAAAGGCTGCGGATCTTTTCCTTCTGCTTCACCCCAAAGCGCTGCTCCTCATCCACAATCAGGAGTCCCAGGTTCTTGAAATGCACCTTCCGGCGATTCAGGATGGCATGGGTGCCAATGAGAATATCCACCTGCCCCAGCTTCACCCTCTCCAGGGTGATTTTCTGCTCCTTGGCCGAGCGGAAGCGGCAGATCACATCCACGTTGGGAGCAAAGTCCGCAAAACGGGAAGTGAAGGTCTGATAATGCTGCTGGGCCAGCACCGTGGTTGGCACCAGCACCGCCACCTGCTTGCCGTCCATGGCAGCCTTGTAGGCGGCCCTGATGGCCACCTCCGTCTTGCCGAAGCCCACATCCCCGCAGAGGAGACGGTCCATGGGCTTTTCCTTTTCCATATCCGCCTTGATTTCCTCGATGGCCTTCAGCTGGTCATCTGTTTCCTGATAAGGGAAGGCCTCTTCAAAGTCGTGCTGGGTGGCATCGTCCGGAGAAAAGGCAAAGCCTTTGGCCTCCTTGCGCTGGGCGTAGATCTCAATGAGCTTCTGGGCGATGTCCTCCACAGACTTCTTGGCCCGGGCCTTGGCCTTGGCCCACTCCGTGCCGCCCATGCGATGTAGGCGGGGCACCTCGCCTTCGGAGCCGATGTACTTCTGCAGGAGGTTTACCTGCTCCGTGGGCACGAAAAGCTTGTCATCCCCGCCGTACTTGATGTGGAGGTAATCCTTGTGGATGCCCCCTACCTCAAGGGTCTCCACCCCCAGATACTTGCCGATGCCGTGGTTCACGTGCACCACGTAATCCCCGGGTTTGATATCCCGGAAATGAGACAATTTCTCCCCCTTGGCAGTCCGCCGTATGCTCTGGCGCTTCTGATGGCCGAAAATATCCTTTTCCGTCACCACCACCAGCTGGGCCGCCGCCATCTCAAAGCCGGAGGTAAGGGCCCCCACCTGAATATTCACGAGACCCTTTTCCAGCATTTCCGTGCCCTTGACCACCAGGGAGGGTATGCGTTTGCGGGCAAAGAACTCTCTGAGGCTGTTGGCCTTGTCCTGGGCGGTCAGGAGAATCAGCACCTGCTGTTTCTGGCTCAGCCAGCGGCTGGCCTCGCTTTCCAAGAGATCCATCTGCCGGTGGAAGGGAGTCATGTTGGTGGAAGTGATGCTCACCGTATGATCAGGCTCCGCCCCGTGCACCTGCTGGAGCATCAGGGCAGAGTAAATCACCCTGTTGCCTCTGGCTCCCTCAATGAGATTATCCCAGCTGAAGATGCTGTTCCTGATATCTGGATTTTCCTTCACCATGGTGCGGATCTGCTCCCGGATGCGGATGGGCTCGTCAAAAATGACCGCCCCCCTGCCCCCCAGATAGCTCAGGAAAGGCTCCGGCTTGCCGCTGCCATCTGTCTGCACCAGGGGCAGCACCGTAAACTCAGAAAGTCCTGCGGACTTGCTGGAGCGCATGGTGTTCAGGTCAAACTCCCGCAGGGACTCGATTTCATCATCGAAGAACTCCAGCCGCACAGGAGAGAGGGCATTGATGGCAAAGATGTCCATGATGCCGCCCCGGGCGCTGAACTGCCCCGGCAGCTCCACTTCTTCCGTGCGCTCATACCCCAAGTCCACCAATCTCTTGATGAGGTTTTCCCTGGGAATATTATCCCCCAGTTTGAGCGAGAGGGCCAGCCGCTGGAACTCCGCAGGGCTCAGGCCCTTCTGCACTGCCGCAGCAGCCCTGGCCAGCACTATCACCGGCTCCCGGCGCATGAGACGGCCCAGCACATCCATGCGGCGGGCACTGCGTTCAAGGCTTTTGGCGGCAGCCTGCACCTCCATGAGATCCATTTCCGGCAGCTCCACCACAGGAACCTTGGGCAGCAGCAAATTCAGATTCTCCCGCCATTCCTCCAGGGATTCACGGCTGTGAAGGATGATGATCAAAGGCTGGGGTCCCTTCTCATAGCAGGCCGCCACCGCCGCATGCTTCTGGGAACCGCCCATGCCATAGGCCAGAGTTTCTGAGGGCCCTCCGCAGAAGTATTCCTGCAATCGCTGCAGGGACTTGTCCTGCAGCATGGCCGCAAATAGTGAGTACATGCACCACACCTCTTGATTTTCCGCTACTTTCTTTCGCTTCTCCAAATACACGAAAAACAGGACTGTCACCGGCAAGCCGGTGATAGTCCCTGTTATGTCCTGAATAACTGTTGCTTTTTATGATATTGCAAAACTCGTCCTGCGTCAATAGCCTCCCTGAATTCACAAAGTAGATCTCAGCCGCCAGGAGGCTCCCACCGCCTGATAGATATGCGCCAAATCCTCCGCCGACCTCATGGGCAGCACGCAGCTGCTACCACATTCCTGACACTGGAGCACGATACTGTCTCCCATAAGCCCGGCACTGACTTCCTGCGAGCCGCAAGGGCAGGAAAGGTCACCGTGGGCTGCTAGTTCGTGGACTCTGGTGAGACCCTCCAGAAGGATCTGCTGCCGCTCCAGGAAGCGGTCACCATCGCCTGGATGCAGGGAATCGTATTCGGCATCGTTGAAATCCAGGAACTCTGCTATATCCTGCCAGCGCCCGATATAGCCCAGCTCGAAATGGTCATGGTGACAATAGAGTTTTTCAAAGCGCAGCTTTTTCAGCTGGTGCCAGCTGAACTGCTCATAAGTGCTCTTCCCGCATACTCCGCAGTGTATGGTCAGTCCCAATCCATGCTTGGGGCGCAGGATAGTCTCCCCCATTTGCTCTCCGCAAGCTCCGCAGCGAAGCTTTAGCTGCTGCTTGCCCGAAAATAAGGGCACATCCAGCAGCTGCACTTTGCCACAGCGCTGACAGTAGAGCGCCACCGAGCAAAGCGTATCAATAAGCATCCTTGTTCCTCCTCCCCTCAGCTAAAAGCATAGGAAGCTCCGTGGTCTTCCCTGAGCGGAGTCTTGCCTGTAAAACGGCACTGGCACATACCTTCCGCACCAATGCTTTCTTTGCTGGATATTTCGCCAAGAAACAAAGAAAATCCTTCCACCATAAGTGTCTTTAAGCATTAAATTTCTTATGGAAATTGGCTGAAAAAGGAGCAGGACCTTTTCATAGATCCTGCTCCTTGCAGATAAGCAATCTTTAGTTTTCCAGAGAGGCCTTCACGAACTTGCTGAAGAGCGGGTGCGGATTGTTGGGGCGGCTCTTCAGCTCCGGATGGAACTGGGCAGCCACGAACCAGGGGTGATCCTTGACCTCTACAATCTCTACCAGGCTGTCATCAGGCAGGGTACCGGCAATGACCAGGCCGCGCTCCGTGAGCGCCTGACGGTAGTCATTGTTGAACTCGAAGCGGTGGCGATGGCGCTCGCTGATTTCCAGGGTGCCATAAGCCTCCTCAGTATGAGTGCCGGCGGTGACCTTGCAGGGGTATGCCCCCAGACGCATGGTGCCGCCCTTCTTCACGATGCCCTGCTGGGACTCCATGAGGGCAATGACCGGATGCTTAGTCTCGGGATTGAACTCGGAGGAATGGGCATCCGTCATGCCGCAGACATGGCGGGCAAACTCGATGACGGCGCACTGCATGCCCAGACAAAGGCCCAGGAAGGGGATCTTGCGCTCGCGGGCGTACTGGATGGCGCGAATCTTGCCTTCCACGCCACGGTCGCCGAAGCCGC
The DNA here is from genome assembly GCF_900108415.1 of Selenomonas sp. KH1T6. Taxonomy (NCBI): domain Bacteria; kingdom Bacillati; phylum Bacillota; class Negativicutes; order Selenomonadales; family Selenomonadaceae; genus Selenomonas; species Selenomonas sp. KH1T6. The sequence goes on along the minus strand of NZ_FNWN01000002.1, from coordinate 227,426 downwards.
CGGGCACCAGGATGCCCTTGCAGCCCACGAAGACTTCATCAAGATCAGTATCGGGATCCTCGATTTTCTCAGCGTTCACCCAATGGATCTTCACAGAGGCATCATTGTCGATGGCACCGTGATGCAGAGCCTCAGTGACGGAAATATAAGCATCAGGCAGCTCCACATACTTGCCCACTACGGCAATCTTGACCTTCTTCTGGGGGTTGTTGATCTTGTAGACCATCTTCTCCCAGCCTTCCATATTGGCAGGGCTGTAGTTCATGGCCAGCTTGTTCAGCACGATGCGGTCAAGGCCCTCCTCCTGCATCATGAGGGGCACCTCATAGATGGTGGAGGCAGTGCGGTTCTCGATGACAGCCTCGGGATCCACGTCGCAGAACATGGCAATCTTGCGCTTCATGTCGGCAGGGATGGGCTTCTCCGTGCGGCACACCAGGATGTCCGGCTGGATGCCGATGCCGCGCAGTTCCTTGACACTGTGCTGGGTGGGCTTGGTTTTCAGCTCACCAGCAGCAGAGATATACGGGAGAAGGGTCACATGGATATAGAGCACATCGTTCTTGCCCACTTCCTTCTTCACCTGGCGGATGGCCTCCAGGAAGGGCTGGCTCTCGATATCACCCACGGTACCGCCGATTTCCGTGATGACCACATCTGCGCCATCAGCATTGGCCACATCGTAGACACGCTGCTTGATCTCGTTGGTGATATGGGGGATGACCTGCACCGTGGAACCCAGGTAGTCGCCATTGCGCTCCTTGTTCAGCACGGACCAGTAGACCTTGCCCGTGGTGATGTTGGAGTTCTTGGTGAGGTTGATGTCGATGAAGCGCTCATAGTGACCCAGATCCAGGTCAGTTTCGGCACCATCGTCCGTCACGAAGACCTCACCATGCTGGTAAGGGCTCATGGTACCCGGATCAATGTTGATGTAGGGGTCGAACTTCTGGATGGTGACCTTGATGCCACGGCTTTTCAGCAGACGGCCCAGAGATGCAGCCGTGATGCCCTTGCCCAGTGAGGAAACCACACCACCGGTGACGAAAATATACTTTGCCATTGGAAGCCTCCTATGATAGATGTTAAAACTTGATCACTATGAAAGGGACCTTCCCTTACTCCTGGATGCTTTCCAGCTTCTTCTTGCGGGCGCTGCTGGCCTTGGCTGCTGCCTTGGAACTGCTGCCGGCAGAAGAGGAGCTGCGCACATGACGCTTCACCTCGGGGGGATTCCACTCGGTGAGCCCCCACTGGCCGTCACCCTCGTACTGGAAGCGGCTGTCCATGTTGATGAGGGTATAGACCTCGGAAATGGCTGCTGACAAGGACTGCACAGGCTTGCGCTTCTTGTCGATGACATCCAGCACCAAATCTTTATAATACATGGTCTGGCCGGCCTGGGTGAGGACGTGGTAAGCTACGTCCACTTCGGAACTGTTGACAAAATCCATCTAAAAAATCCTCCTAAAGTGATTTACGGTAATTCACGATAATTTACGGTATATTTGCCCTTACATGTGCTCCGGTGCAGAAACACCCAAAAGCCCAAGGGAATGCTTGATGACATGGGCCGTCACCGTCACCAGGGCCAGGCGGGCCTCGGCCAGAGGTGCGTCCACACCTACGATGCGGCACTTGTTGTAGAAGCTGTGGAAGAGGGCTGCCAGATCATAGCTGTAGCGGGCGATGCGCTGGGGAGCGTAGTCAGCCGCCGCCTTCTCGATTTCCTCGGGATAGGACTCAATCTTCTTGATGAGGTCAATCTCGCTCTCATCCGTGAGCAGCTCCAGGTTCACGCTGTCCGTGAGCTTCAGCCCCGTCTCCTCTGCCTGGCGGAAGATGCTGCAGATGCGGGCATGGGCGTACTGGATGTAGTACACAGGGTTGTCATTGGACTTCTTCTTGGCCAGATCCAGGTCGAAATCCAGCTGGCTGTCCAAGGAGCGCATGAGGAAGAAGTAGCGAGCCGCATCGGTGCCCACTTCCTCCATGAGCTCGCTTAAGGTCACACTCTGGCCCGTACGCTTGCTCATCTTCACCAGCTCGCCGCCCCGATAAAGGGCTACCATCTGGAGGAGCAGCACCGTGAGCTTCTCAGAGTCATGGCCCAAAGCGTCCATGGCAGCCTTCACGCGGCACACATAGCCGTGATGGTCAGCGCCCCAGATATTGATGAGACGGTCAAAACCGCGCTCATACTTATCGTGATGGTAGGCGATATCTGCAGCCAGATAGGTGGGCACACCGTTGTCGCGGATGACCACACGATCCTTGTCATCGCCGTAAGCGGTAGACTTCAGCCACAGCGCCCCATCCTTCTCGTATATGTTGCCGTTGTCCTGCAGAATCTTCACCGCAGCCTTCACAGCCTCCGGATGCAGGGTGCGCTCGCTGAACCACTTGTCGAAGGTCACCTGGAAAGCCTCCAGATCTTCCTTCAGGGCTGCCAGCTTCTCCAGATAAGCCAGATCCTTGAAGATATTGAGGCGCTCTGCCTCCTCCATCTTCAGATACTTGTCCCCGTCCTTCTTGATGATGCGCTGGGCAGTGTCGATGATATCCGCGCCATGGTAACCATTTTCGGGGAATTCCACCGCTACACCGAAGTGCTCCAGATAGCGGGCATTGACGGAGAGGGCCAGATTGTCCATCTGATTGCCTGCGTCATTGATATAATACTCGCTTTCCACGGGATATCCTGCTGCCCGAAGAATATTTACAAGAGCAGAGCCTGCGGCAGCCCCGCGGCCATGGCCCACATGCAGGGGACCGGTGGGGTTGGCGCTGACGTACTCCACCTGAATCTTAGGGGCATCCTTCCCGGGCAGCTGGCCAAAGGCCTCCCCTGCCGCAAGAATCTTGGCGAAATCGTCATAGAGCACGTTGCCCTTGAGATAGACGTTCAGGAAGCCCGGTCCTGCAATCTGGGTGTGGTCCAGCCAGCTGTGGCCGCCCTTTTCCAGGCGCTCTGCAATGGCCTCGGCAATCTGCCGGGGAGCCTTGCGGAACACTTTGGCGGACTGCATGGCAATGTTGGTGGCAAAATCGCCGTATTCCTTCTGGGGGGGCACCTCCAGATTGATTTCCGGCAGCTGCCCTTCCGGCAGGGCACCATCAGCAATGGCCTGCTGGGCAGCCTTTCTGATAGCTTCACACAAGAGATCCTTGATTTCCAAAATAAATCCCCCTAATAAACTTCATTATATAAGGTTAATATCAATCAATTTCCGCAACCTCGATGAAGAGGCTGTTTTGGCTTTGGTGGACACCCTCCACCGCCAAACTGTACTCCACCGTGAGCGATTTTACCTCAGAGGCAAGATCCATGCCCAAAAATTCCGTACGCACCGCCAGATTCAGGATTCCTATGGGCGTGCGGTAGGGACTGCGGCTTTCCCTGCGGGGCATGAACTCCATGGTCTGCTCCACGGCACCGTGCCGCAGAAGAGTGAGCTTTTCCTCGTCGAACTTCAAGGTGGTGGAAACCTTACCTGCCTCGGACAGCCCCTCTTCCTCATAGAGGACATAGTGCTTGCCCCCCCGGAAAATATAGCGTCCCTTGGCTTCCGTCCTGATGGTGTTTTCCTCCCCATCGGGAGTTTTCTGCACACCTTTGACCCTAACCAGCACCGGGCTCATTTCCTTCATTAAAGGCCCCCTCTCCTGCAAACAATACTGTTCCCTATTATAGCCTATCTATCCCTGCTTGCCAACAAAAATTTTATACCTATATATTCCATTTATAGAAAAATTCGAACAATTAATTTTATAAGGAATAGCTCGCCCTCTCGGCGAGCTATTTTGCACTATACATATTTGATTGCAATGGGCAGCAATTCCTTCATGGACCGAGCCGTCTTGCCTGTATTCATAACATAGACTTCAAAAGGTTCCTCTCCGAAATTCATGATATTGCGCAGGTTCACTGTCCTGTCTTCCTGCTCTGTCATCTTCAGCAGCCACTTGGCACAGTTATTGCCGCAGGTAGAAACATTGAACACCCTTTCCGGCATGAATTTCACCAACATCAGCGTCTTCACCCCGCCAGAAAGCCTCTCAGGTGCAATCTTGCCCAGCACAGGACTGTCTATCACCCCGGTGCCCAGCACTTCTGACTTGTCTACATCGGCTATCATCTGCTTGGAAAAATCATCCACTATCCAATCATCATCATAACTGTTCTTGAAAAACATCGACGTATTGAATACTGCTTCCGGCATATCACCATAGAATATCCTCAGCATCTATCACACCCCCAGTATGTTCAGCAGAGGCTTCATCTGCACAAAAATCTTTGCTGTACTCCCCTCGTGCAGATAAACGGGTGCCAGTTTCCTTTTGCTGTACTGATACAATGTCCCTATGGTACTGTCCTTAAGCACCTCTGTGAAGAACTGCTCCCAGCTGAAAAATTTTTCGCTATCCACATAATCATATGGCCTGGCCAACATTTCTGAAAGGCCCTCCCTTTCCACAAGGCCTGACTGCAAAATAAGCCATTCAAATGATTCCGGCAGATAAAGGTACACATCATCCCTTGCCTTCATCAGTTCTGTCACCCGCTCCATCTCAGGCCCAAAAACGGCTCCATCAGCAATGACTACCACAGCCTCAGATGAGTTCAATATTGCCTCAGCAATATTTGATTTCCCCTTAGCAGATACGCAGGTCTTAATCTTATCCTTGAATACTTCACTGAAAAACTGATAGCCTGAATTAGAATCCTCGGTGATTATCTTGCTTGCCCTTACATCTCCATCGCTGTAAGGGATATTTTCATACAAGCGGTAGAATTCATGATAAGTCTTCTTCAAGGTACCATATTTGCCAGAATTTCTTATGCCATAAATTTCATCTACACTATAGGGGATATTTTCCAAGCGCTCCCGGGTAACAATTACATAGTAGTTGGTTGATTGCCTTATCATTTCGGCAAACTCTTGTGACAGGACAAACGGATGACCTTCATCTACAAAAACGATGCTGTTTTCCAGCTCCTCAATGTCACGCTGCCAATTACGGCTTGTCAGGACTACACACTTCCTGTCACAGCTGACAGTGACACCACTGTCGATACCATTCTCATTGTAGTCACTGATCATGTCAACCAGCGTGGTCTTCCCCGTAGCGCTCTGCCCCCGAATAACCGTTATATTCCGCCTTACGGTGAATTTATACTGAAGCCGTCTGCTATTTATGACAATATCATAACTGCCACGCAAAATATCACCCCGCTTAGGAAAAACCTCAAAACCTACAACAAGTTTAGCATATATGCCTATCTAAGGACAACAGCCCTACTCGGAAATCGATCCGAATAGGGCTGTCTTTTTATCCACAGTAAAAGCTGCCAAATCTTACACAGCCGACATTTCCTCTGCCGACAGGGGGATGCCTCCGGCTTTGCGGAGGGCGGCTTCGGCGTTCTTGGTATCGTTCACCCGGAAGATCATGTAAGCGTTCTTCTTGCCGGCGAAGGCATACATGTACTCTATATTGATTTTGGCTGCCTCAAATTTGGCCAGCAGGGCATCAAGGCCGCCGGCTTCATCGGAAATGGCAAAGACCAGCACTGAGTTTAGCCTGGTGATGAAACCTGCATTCTCCAGTACATTGGTGGCTTCAAAAACATCGTCCACCAGCATGCGCACAATGCCAAAATCCTTGGTATCCGCCAGGGACAGGGCACGGATGTTGATCTTGTTCTCCGCCAGGACGGCAGTCATGTTTTTCAGCGTTCCCGGCCGGTTCTCCAAAAATACGGAAATCTGCTTCACACTCATAGCTTGGCACCTCCTCAGATCTTGCGCTTGTCTATGACCCGGACAGCCTTGCCGCTGCTCCGCTCTATGCTCTTGGGCGCTACCAGGGAAACCTTGACACGGATGCCCAGGATGTTCTTGATGCCTTCTGCCAGTTCTTTGCGGTGCTCATCGATCTCGCCCACATTGTCAGTGAACATCTGAGGCGTCATTTCCACCTTCACCTCCATGGTGTCGGTGTTGTTCACCCTGTCTACCACAATCTGATAATTGGCTGCGTAGCCGTGATTTAAGAGCACTGTCTCAATCTGGCTGGGGAACACGTTGACCCCGCGGATGATGAGCATATCATCGCTGCGGCCCATGGGCTTGGACATGCGCACATGGGTGCGACCGCAGCTGCACTTTTCCCTGGTCAGCACGCAGATATCTCTGGTGCGGTAGCGCAGGATGGGGAAAGCCTCCTTGTCCAGGGCAGTGAGCACCAGTTCCCCCTGGCTGCCCTCCGGCAACACCTCCCCGGTATCCGGATCGATGATCTCTGCATAGAAGTGGTCTTCGTTGATATGCATGCCCTGTTGGGCCGAGCAGCCAAAGGCCACCCCGGGTCCAGAAAGCTCCGTCAGGCCGTAAATATCATAGGCCTTGATACCCAAGGTCTTTTCAATATCCTGCCGCATTTCCTCTGACCAGGCCTCTGCCCCGAAAATGCCGATCTTCAAAGGGATTTCCTCAGGGCTGTAGCCCATTTCCTTCATGGTTTCAGCAAGATAGGCGGCATAGCTGGGAGTGCAGCAGAGGATAGTAGCCTTCAAGTCCATGATGAACATAATCTGCCGCTCCGTGTTGCCGGAGCTGGCAGGCACTGTGAGGCAGCCCAGTTTGTGGGAGCCGCCGTCTATGCCGGCGCCGCCGGTGAACAGGCCATAGCCATAGGCAATGTGGCACACATCTTCATCGGTCCCCCCTGCCGCAGCGATGGCCCTGGCTGTGCAGTCATTCCACATATCTATATCCGCCTGGGTATAAAAGGCCACCACCCGCTTGCCCGTGGTGCCAGAGGTGGAATGGATGCGCACACAGTCCTTCAGGGGCACAGCTAAGAGGCCATAGGGATAAGAGTCACGCAGGTCGTATTTGGATATGAAGGGCAGCTTGCTGATATCGGCCAGAGATGTAATATCCTCCGGCCGCACGCCCTTTTCCTCCATCTTCTGGCGATAGTAGGGCACATGCTCCCAGGCATGGCGCACCTGCTTCTGCAGCTTTTCCTCCTGCCAGGCCCTGATTTTTTCCGGCGGGGCACATTCTATTTCTGGTTGAAAATATTTCTCCATAAAATACCTCTTTTCGTGATGAATCTAACAGCTACGAATCAGTCCTGATAATTTCTTCCCAGGGCAAAGGCCTTCTGATTGAGTTCCAGGAATTTAGGCGGCACGCTGTCAGCCAGAACCTGCTGCCACACCTCTTCACTGATGTCAAAATAATGGGAGAGCCTGCCCAAAAGCACGATATTCACCGCTTTTTGGGAGCCTGCTTCCCTGGCCAGGGTCAGGCAGTCCATGGCATCTATGCTGATGCCCTTGGCCTTGATCTTTTCCACCAGCTTCTCAGGGTAAGCCGCCGCCCCCGTAATGACGGGCATGGGGTCTATCTGCTGGGTATTAGTGACTATCTGTCCCCCGGGCTTCAGGCATTTGAGCCAGCGTGCCGTCTCGAGGATCTCAAAAGAGACGATGAAATCCGCCTCCCCTTCGTCCACCACAGGAGAATACACCCGGTCGCCAAAGCGCACATAAGTGATGACGCTGCCTCCCCGCTGAGACATGCCGTGAACCTCCGAAACCTTCACATCATAGCCCTGCCGCAGCAGCAGTTCGCCCAGAATCTTGCTGGCCAATAAAGAGCCTTGCCCGCCTACGCCGATAATGATGATATTTTTTGTTTCCATAGTGCCGCCTCCTCAATTTTTCATCATGCTGGCAAAGGCCTGCTTGGGACAAAGCTGCTGGCACAAGCCGCAGCCCACACAGAGGGTAGTATCCACCTGGGCCTTGCCCTCCTTGATGGAAATGGCGGGACAACCGATGCGCATACAGGCTTTGCAGCCGATGCACTTCTCCCTGTCTACGAAGAGAGGCGCCTTATGCTGGACGTTTTTCAGCAGGGCGCAGGGACGGCGGGAAATGATCACCGAAGCCTCCGGGGCAGCCAGTTCTTCCGTGATGGCCGCTTCCGTAGCCTTGAGGTCGTAGGGATCTGTTACCCTTACCCTGGCAAAGCCCATGGCCCAGCAAAGAGCCTCAAGATCTATCCTGCCAGCCGGTTCTCCCTTGATGTTCAGCCCGGTGGCAGGATTCTGCTGATGTCCCGTCATGCCGGTGATGGAATTGTCCAGGATGATGATGGTGGAGGGTGACTGGTTGTAGGCCACATTGGCCAGGCCTGTCATGCCGGAGTGGATAAAGGTGGAATCCCCGATAACAGCCACGGTCTTGCCGCTGCTTTCCGCCCCCCGCATCTTGTTGAAGCCGTGGGTGGCACTGATGGAAGCCCCCATGCAGAGGGTCATATCCATGGCTGCCAGAGGCGGTACTGCCCCCAGTGTATAGCAGCCGATATCCCCCAGCACCGTGCATTTCTTCTTCTGCAGTGTGTAGAACAGTCCGCGATGAGGGCAGCCGGCACACATGACGGGAGGACGGGAAGGAATAGCCTCCTCCAGGCTCTCCCCTGCCGTAATCCCGCGGCCAAAAGCCTTGGCTACCAGATTCTGGGAAAACTCGTCAATGCCAGGCAAAATATCCCGCCCGGATACCACAAGGCCCAGACTGCGCACATACTGCTCGATGATGTCGTCCAGCTCCTCTACCACCACCAGCTTTTCCACCTTGGCAGCAAAGTCCCGGATTTTCCGCTCCGGCAGGGGATTCACCAGCCCCAACTTCAGGACGCTGACGCTGTCTCCGAAGACCTCCTTCACATACTGGTAGGAAGTGGATGAGGTGATGATGCCCAGCTCCGTGCCTCCCATTTCCACCCGGTTCAACTCCGTAGTCTCCGCATACTCCCTGAGAGCCTGGGTGCGGGCTTCCACAATAGGATGCCGCTTCTTGGCATTCCCCGGCATCATGACATACTTGGCGATATTTTTCTCGTAGGGCTTGTCGTATTCTGTACGCTCCCCCGTTTCCACCACGGACTGGGAATGGGCCACCCGGGTGCACATCTTGATGAGCACCGGGGTGTCGAATTTCTCCGAAAGCTCATAGGCTGTCTTGGTGAAGGCCAGGGCCTCTGCCGAATCGGCGGGTTCCAGCATGGGCACCTTGGCAGCAATGGCATAGTGGCGGCTGTCCTGCTCATTCTGCGAGGAATGCATGCCCGCATCATCTGCCACCACGACGACCATGCCCCCGTTCACACCAGTGTAAGACATGGTGAAGAGGGGGTCGGCAGCCACATTCAGCCCCACGTGCTTCTGTGCGCAGAAGGAACGCTTCCCCGCCAGGGATGCCCCGAAGGCCGACTCCATGGCCACCTTTTCATTGGGCGCCCATTCGCAGTAAATTTCCTCGTATTTCACCGCTTCTTCCGTAATCTCCGTGCTGGGAGTGCCCGGATAGCTGGACACGAAGCAGACACCTGCCTCGTACAGCCCCCTGGCTATGGCTTTGTTTCCTAGCATCAATGTTTTCATGCTCATTCTTCCTCGCTCTCCACTTGCCTCTCTACCAGATTATCTGCGCCGTACAGCTTGCGCAGCTTCGGCTTTTCGATTTTCCCCGTGGCATTCCGGGGAACCGCGTCAAAGATGATTTTCTTGGGGCGCTTGTACCTGGGCAGCTCCAGGCAGAAATCCTGGATTTCCTCCTCTGTGCAAGCCTCCCCTTCCTTCACCTGGATGATGGCTGCCGTAATCTCCCCCAACCGCTTGTCCGGCATGCCGATGACCGCCACATCCTTGATTTTCCTATGCTTGTGAAGGAAGTCTTCGATCTGGACGGGGTAGATATTCTCGCCGCCGCTGACAATGACATCCTTCTTGCGGTCCACCAGGAAAAAAAAACCATCCTCGTCCTGCATGGCCATATCCCCGGTAAAGAGCCAGCCCTCCCGCAGGACTTCGGCGGTGGCCTGGGGATTGTTGTAATAGCAGGTCATGACCCCGGGACCTTTCACGCACAGCTCCCCGACTTCGCCCTGGGGCACCTCCCGGCCTGCTTCGTCCACAATCCTGCAGACCCAGCGGTAGCCCGGCACGCCGATGGCCCCCACCTTGTGGATATTTTCCATGCCCAGATGCACGCAGCCCGGCCCAGTGGACTCCGACAGGCCGTAATTGGTATCATAGTCATGATGGGGAAAGTATTTTTTCCAATGACGGATGAGGCTTGAGGGCACAGGCTGGGCGCCGATGTGCATCAAACGCCACTGGGCCAGCTCATAGTCCTCCAGCTTCAGCTCTCCCCTGTCCAGTGCTCCCAGGATATCCTGCGCCCAGGGCACCAGCAGCCAGACGATGGTGCAGTGCTCCTGGGAAACGGCCTGCAGGATGATTTCCGGCTTGGTACCCTTCAGAAGCACCGCCCTGCCTCCTGTCACCAGGCTGCCCATCCAGTGGAATTTCGCCCCCGTATGGTAAAGGGGCGGAATGCACAGGAAAACATCCTCGTGGGTGGTGGCATGGTGCTTCTGCTCCATCTGGGCGGCCTGGGTCAGGCTCAGATGCTTGTGCAGGATGGCCTTGGGAAAGCCCGTAGTGCCCGAAGAAAAATAGATGGCGCCAAAGTCATCATCCGTAAGGGGCGGCACATTTGGCCTGGTACTGGGGCAATCCGCCACCATCAGATGGTAGCTTTCCGCAAAGGGAGGACAGCCATCCCCCACATAGATGAGCAGCCGCCCCTTGGACAGTCTTTCCGCATTTGTCTCGATACGGCCAATGAAGCTGGGGCCGAAGATGATCACGCTTACTTCGGCCAATTCCGCGCAGTAGAGAATCTCTTTCGCATCGTAGCGGAAATTGAAGGGCACGGCAATGGCCCCCGTCTTCAGGATGCCAAAGTAAATGGGCAGCCACTCCAGGCAGTTGTACATGAGGATGGCCACCTTGTCCCCCTTGCGGACTCCCCGCTGCAAAAGCAGATTAGCACAGCGGTTGGCCTTTTCCTCAAACACGCTCCAAGTGATTTCCCGCCTATAGGGAGCGAAGCGGTCTGATTCAATGAGGCTGTATTCCTTCCAGCTCATGCGCCGGTTGTCCGGCTCTGTGGGATTGAGTTCCACCAGCGCAACTTCATCCCCATAAAGCTCTGCGTTGCGCTCCAGATATTCCATAACAGGCATATTCCCAACGTCCCCTTCCCATTTTCACGGTGTTTCGAACACCCATGTTACAAGTATACAATCAACATCAGTAAACATACAAGTTTTTATTTTCTACATAAATACAATTTATTCCTGCCCGCTTTCACATATTTCATCCTCTGCCGATATAACTTGTAGAGAGTGTAGCACCGTCCAGCAAGAAACGCAGCCAGCAGAAAAGGCCCGCCGTGATGGCGGGCCGGTGGGCTTCGGAGGGCGAACTTGAGCGTGAAGCGCCTTTAGTCCTACGATCCCACCCGCTTCGCTCGGGGAGCGATTCACACGCCGCTAAAGCGGCGGTTCTCTGCTCCAATGTTGGCTATCGGTGACGGGTGCTGCCCCTTCTCCCCTCCGCTTCTGTGTTCCGGCAATGATAGCCGTAAGGACATTATCGGAGAACGGAGGCGGGCTGGGCTTTGCGGCGATGGAGCTGCGGTGTGCGGCAGCGTGCCTCCATGGACGGGCACTATTTCTGATAGCCCCTCAATGACGAGGGCAACCATCGAACCCCTATGTTTTCTGCTTTTCGTATATTATGCTTGAATATCTATACCAGATGAAAACTCTGTATTTTGACGACGATAGATGGCATTATCCTTTTGGCGAAGTTCATGTTCTATTTTTGATAATTCATCTTCTAAGGCTGCTTGTTGTTCAGGATTAGCAATGCTGCTTAGACGTTTGGATAGTTGGGCTTCTCTTGCCTTCAATTGTGCAATTTCTGCATCTACCTTATCCGTAGAAGCAATGCATATTTCTTCATCATTATTTTTTAATTCATCAACTTTGGTTTTTTCAGTTGGGCTGTAGGAAGATTGAGAAGAATGATAAGTTTGTTGACTATTATATGTGATCACTCCTTGAATATCCACAATAATTCACCTCACTGCATATTGTAAATACATTGTTGATATTCATTATTTTGTATCAAGAAGATAAAACTCCCACACCGACAGCTGTCACTTGTGGATTTTCACTATCAAAGGATATATCCATCTGTACTTCTGTTGTTGGCATTGGTATTTCTTCCACACTATAATCCTTTGGCTCGCTTTCTCTAGCTCTTGCTTCATCATTCTCTGCTGAAATTTTCTCGTCTTCTCTGTCCTCTCTCTTTCGTTGATGTTCAGCAAGAGCGGCGGCACTTTTGGCCATAGCATAAAGATCTTTGTTGAATTCCATTAGTTCCTTTTCATCAGCTGGAGAAACTTTTCTTCCATGCATAATACGAGACGCAGTGGTCATAGCACGAGACATTTTATCGTTGGCTTCTCTCATGGCATCACTAGACTGACGAGCATTGGCAGCTTCATGTAAAAGCATGTTGTGCATAAAAATGGCCTTTTTAGAGTTCTGAATCTGTTCGTTTGTTGCCAGAAGTTGTTTTTTTACATCGTCAGACAGTTCCACCTGTCTACCGTCAACCTCGATATACCCTTGCTCCACAGCACGATTCAGCATAGCCGAATTCTCAAAAGAAATAGATAGGCTGTTTTTATTGCCTCGATGAATGATATTAAATGCAATATTATAATTGTTATCTTTAGCTTTTGATGTAGCCTTTTCGTTTTCGCTTTGATTAAGTTCTTGCCCTAATGCTGAAATCTCAACCTTATCTTCCGTATTGTATGTTTTTACGGTGTTATGGTTAGCAACATAAGCAGCCGCAGCAGATTTATCATCTTTGGGAATAAAAATGGAATCCTTCATGGTACGCTCGTGAATTGCCTTACTTGTTGACTGGCGAACATAGTATTCAAGCTCTTGCTTTGTAACATTAGTTAGTATACGCATTCCCACCATCCTCTCTTTTAATAGCTTATACCAATTATAGTCTAAACGACAAATAGCACATACGGATAAACCTACATATTCATATATCGTATTTTTCTAAAAAAACTTAAGGACTGGTAGAAAACACGATAGAGAAACCCACTGTGGAAATGGCGATGAGCGCTTCCTCCCCTATGCCAGCCACACATATACAAGAAAAGCCCCGGTCTCCCGGAGCTTTACATCTTTTACCAGTTGGCTTCCACATACCCTTGGGCCACCTTGGGCTGGAGGCCGAAGCGGGCCATGAGTTTGTCTGCTGTTGTGGCCTTGTCAACATTGAGTTCCTTCAAGGTTATAACCATGGCCTTTATGCCTTCTTCTTTGACATATTTTATCTGTGCTGCCTGATCACGGCGGAACTTCTCCGCTTTATCATAGGCTCTTTTGGCCACTTCATCCTTGGTGAACATATCTTCCACCTCCATCGCGTCACGAATGGCAGCCTCGCTCTCAGCTATCTCCTTCAGCTCCTCATCCGGGGTGCTGGGGGAGAAGTAGGCCGCCCATTTCTCCATGCGGTTCATGTCCTTCACGCTCTTGCCCTTGAACTTCAGCAGCTCAAGGAAATGTATCTCCAGCTTGTCCGTGAGCTGGCATTTGGTCTTGATGTCGTAAACGCCAAAGCAGCTGTGCATATCCGGGTAGGCCTTCACATCGAACAAGTTGAAGCCCAGAATATTGATGGCCACAGTGCGCTTCAGCTGATCATATTCCTCGCCACGTTTGAGGTCAGCATAATTTTTCGCCCAGTAGTACAGGGAACGCTCTCCCATAGAGGTCAGGGAATTGACCTGCATTTCAATATTCACCTTGACACCCGAAGCCGTCTGGCCAAGGATATCCAGCCTTGATTCCTTCCCCTCATACTCGTCAGCGTCAAGCTCCCTGTCTATGAACTCAATATCCGTCAGAAGCTCTGTGCCCTGGAACTCAAAGAAAGCATTGATAAGGGCCAGGGTAATCTCCGGGTGCTTGGCAAATACTGCCTTGAATACGGCGTCATTGGTGCGGTTGATACGAAAAGCTGCCATGTCCATTCCTCCTGTTTCTTGTCTATATTTTACTACTAACATTTAGCTAACACAAGCCACGGTGCTCTGCGAAGCAGAGCCAGCCCCTTTAGAGGCAGACACAGCGTAAGGCGTTCCAAGGGGCTCAAAGCTTCCTTGGAACGCCATTGTTCAGATTTTGTCTGTCGACAAAATTTGGACAATAGCGTTATAATGTAAACTATCCTAAGGAGGACTGTATATGCACCAATATTTATTCTATATAGGAAACTTTCCCATCCGCAGCTATGGACTTGTCATTTCCCTCTCCATCATCCTGGCTACGGGAGTAGGCTATTTTCTGGCTAAAAAAGAAAACAAAGGTTATGAGAAGCACATCGTGGACCTTGGCATCTATTGCGGCATTGCGGGACTGATTGGCGCCCGGCTCTGGGATGTATTCTTCTTTGACTGGGATTACTATTCCCACCATCTGACGGAACTCTTTGCTGTCTGGCAAGGGGGCATGGCCATACAGGGCGGAGTGCTGCTGGGAGTGCTGACAGGTGTTTATTATTGCAGGAAGCATAAACTGGACACCCTGGCGCTGATGGATATCCTGGCTCCTGCCATCATCCTGGGGCAGGCTCTGGGGCGCTGCGCCAACCTGCTGAATGGCGATGCCTTCGGCGCCCCCACCGGCAGCAGCTTCGGAATTGTCTATCCTGACACCACCCTTGCCCACCGCACCTATGGCAATCAGCCTCTCTGGCCTGCAGAGGTCTGGGAAGGACAGCTGGACATGGTCATCTTCGCCCTGTTGCTGATGTTCCGCAGCCACAAGCACGCCAAAGGCCAGTGCTTTGCCCTCTACGTCTTCCTCTACAGCCTGGCCCGCTTCTGCCTGGAATTCCTGCGGGGAGATTATACGGAAAAAGTCTTCGGACTGCTCACCAGTGCCCAGACCACCAGTTCCATCCTCATGGCCCTGTCTGCAGCCGCCTTTATCCTGGCAGGCATTTACGAAAAACACCAGCAGCCAAAGCCCGGGCTTTCACCTATAATCGCAGCCACCAGCAGGAAAAAGAAGGATTCCGGGACTGATTGACGAAATAGACCATTATCATTTATAATTTACTTTATGACTACATACTAACAAGGAGGGTTTGGTTCGTGAAACTTAATGCAAGGCACCTGACGGTGGATTTGTATAACTGCAAGAACAGTCAGCTTACCGACATAGATCTCATCAAGAAGACCCTGAAGAGCAGCCTTTCCCAAAATGGTGCCAGCCTCATCAGCCTGTGCTGTGAGCAGGTAGAGGATGACCATCATGCCCTGATGGGTATTCTGGAGGAAGGCCACATCTCCCTGCAGGTTTACAGCGATCTGAAATATGTGGCCATGGACATCTTCCTCTGCAAGGAAGATGCCCAGCCTGAAGCAATCTCCAAAGCCATGCGTTCCTTCTTCAAGCCGGACAAGACCAAGACCACCCTCCTGAAGCGTGGGGATTTCACCACCCTGAAGGAAATCAAGCCCAAGGTGAAGACCCATGTGGCCCCCTTGAGGAAAATCCATAACACCGGTGCCAAGGTCATCAGAATTCTGGCTCACAGGAACAACAAGTAAAATCCCATAGCTAAAAAAACCGCCCTCGGGCGGTTTTTATCTAACTTCTGACTGAAACCGAAGCAATTTCTCACCATTAAGGAGTGTATATCTTGGATAATCCTGACCCTAATAGTTGGCTGAAAATCACCGTCTTACTTTTATCGGTCCTGTTCATCTTTTCTTTTGCCGCCTGCCTCACCCTGACTCTCAAGGGCTTCCTGCCCAAAGCCAGCGAGGACGAAGACGGCGCCCCCCATACCCCCAGGACTTTGAAATGGCTCTCTGCCCTTTCCTCTCCCTGGCTTATCTTCACCTCCGGCCTGGCCAAGCTGCTGCTGCTGCTCACAGGCCATAATCCCCAATCTCAGGAAAGCGTCACTGAAGACGAAGTCAAGGATCTCATTGAGCAGGGCACGGAGGAAGGCACCTTTGAAAAGACAGAGCAGGCCATGGTGGACAATATCTTCCACATGAGCGACCAGACCATCTATGCTCTGATGACCCCCCGCCCCCAAATGCTCTGGCTGGACCTGGCGGATCCCCTGAAGCACAACCTGAGGCTCATAAGGGAAACCGCCCAGACGGTCTTCCCCGTGGGCCGGGACAGCCTTGATGACTTCTGCGGCGTCCTCTATGCCAAGGAGCTCTTGGATGCCAGCCTTTCCCGCAAGTCCCTTGACCTGGCCCAGTACATCCACAAGCCCATCTTCGTGCCCCGTTCCATGGAAACCTTCCGGGTGCTGGAAAAGATGAAGGACAGCGACATACACGAGGCCATGGTGCTGGACGAATACGGCGGCGTGGTGGGCTTCGTGACCCTCACGGACATTCTGGAAGAAATCATAGGCGACACCATCGCCGTAGGTGAACCCACCGCCCCCCAGATTTCCGCCCGCGATGACCATTCCTGGCTGGTGGACGGCCTCTACTCCATTGATGATTTCAAGGAGCGCTTCGAAATCGAAGAGTTGCCCGATGAAGACCACGACCACTACCAGACCATGGGAGGATTTTTGACCTCCTGCTTCGGCTATATACCAAAAGTAGGTGAAAAGAAAGACTGGCAGGGTTATACCTTTGAAGTGCTGAACATGGACAGAGCCAGGATTGACAAGATACTCATCACAGAAAAGCACGTTGCAACCGAAGATTGATTGGCCAAGGCCGCCCGTAAGGGCGGCTTTTCTGCTTTATGCGAAGCCAAAAAAGAAAGACCTCCCAGCCCACGGCTCGGAGGTCTCGCCATTATGTTATTTTATCACCTTGAACCGCTGCGAGCGCAGCTCCCTGTCCTGGATTGCCTGAGCGGAATCTCGATTTTCCCGCTCCACGCTATGGATTGCGGGCATGGGCTTGAGATTACCCCTGCCCTTGGTCTGCCTTTCCTTCTCCAGATAAAGGATCTCCATCATATTAACCTGCTTCAGGTAATCCTTCAAAAAGCCCTGTTTTCGGGCATAGCGGATTTTCCTGGCCAGCACCAGCACAGCTTCATCCTGCAGTTCCAGCAGGCTCTCCCTTTCAAGAATCGACTCGTCTATCTCTTCCTTCAGTCCCAGCTTGCCCAGATAATCTATGAGCTCGCCCCGGAAATAGGCCAGGCGCATACGCTCCTGAAGACGCAGGGCGGCCCTGGTCAGTATGCCATCAAGCCTTTCCTCAAAACCGCCATGCTTCAAGCCAAGCACCTCCATGTCACAAGCGAGACTCACTCTCCCCATCTTGCAAACGCCTCCCCATCGCTCATCTTTGAGCATTTGGGCATATATTCGCATTCTATATCTCTGTTTCCTGCTTAAAGGAATTTTTTTCTCATACTTCCGCCGGCTTTTCTTCCTGACGGGTAAGCCCTGCCCAACCTTTGTTGGTGAGGCGGGCCTTAAGCTCCACTATAAAGGTGGTGCCCTTCCCCAAAGCGCTCTCTATGCGGATATGCCCCTTGTGCAGATTCACTATTTCCTGGGCAATGGCCAAGCCTAAGCCGTTGCCCCCCATCTCACGGGAGCGGGCTTTATCCACCCGATAGAAGCGGTCAAAGACCTTTTCCTGATCCTCGGGAGCAATGCCAATGCCAGTATCGGCCACAGCAAACTTCACCCGTCCCTTTTCTGCCTTAAGCAGGGACACGGTCACCGTGCCTTCCTCCGGAGTATACTTGACGGCATTATCCACCAAGATCAGGATCAGCTGGCGGATCTTCTGCTCATCAGCCTGTATTTCCGTCCTCTCAAGATTGTAGGTGTTGAGGGTGATGTGCTTCTGGTCTGCCAAAGGCTGCATCAGACGGGAGGTCTGCTCAATCAGTCCCGCCAGATCAAATTTCTGGGGCTTCAGCTTGAGAGCCTTATTGTCGCTTCTTGCCACCACCAGCAAGTCGCTGACCAGTTTGGTCATCTTCTTGACCTCATCACGCACATCCTCAATGACCTGCTTGAGGAAAGGGGACTGTATGCTGGGGTCATTCTGCAGGAGCTCAGCCGAAGCCATGACCACCGCCAGGGGGGTCCTGAGCTCATGGGAAGCATCTGCTGCAAACTGACGCTGCTTTTCGTAAGCGGTTTTGAGGGGTATCATGGCACGTCCTGAAAGGATATGACCCACCCCTGCAGCAATCAGCAGGGCCACCACGCCAACGATAGCCAGGGCATAGGTAGACTTTTCCATGCCATTGTACATGGCAGTGACGTCCTTGCCCACATAAACCCGCTGGCCTGTAGCACCATTCCAGGTGCCCGTGACCTCCTTGGCAGTCATCATGATCTTGCTCTTATGCCCATTTTCCCCTGTCTTGGTAAAGACGGACACCTCTCCTTCCGGCAGGCTCCAGTCCTGCATCACGTCAAGGATAAAGGGCTCAATGCGGAAAGAAGCCCGGGAAAAATTCAGCAGCCGCCCATCCTCGGCGAAAACATAGAAGAACAGCCTGTCATTGGTGCTCTTGTACACCACGCTGTCATCTATCACCAGCTCCGGATGCTGGTTGAGATAATTCTGGGCATCGCTGACATTCTCAACAGTATCAAGAAGCTCCCTGGCCTGCTCAGAGGTGATAGACCACTCCATGGAGCGGTGCATCACAAAGAGAATCACCGCCAGGAAAACAATCATCACCAGGGAATAAAGCATCGTAAGCCGCTGGCGGCTGCGGCCGAAAAGATTCTCGGAAATGGCCATCAGGCACCAGCCTCCAGCTTATAGCCTACACCGCGGACGGTCTTGATGACAGTCTGTCCGTCACCGGTATCAAGTTTCTTTCTGAGGATTTTCATATAGGAATCAATGTTGTTGGAGCTGACATCAGATTCCAGCCCCCAGATGCGGTCCAGGATGATATCTCTGGGCACCACAATGCCAATATTCTGGGCCAGCAGATCAAATATCTGGAATTCCCGGGGAGAAAGCTGGATAACCTGATCCTTCTTCTTCAGGACCTTGGCCGTGCGGTTCAGGGTGAAATCCCCCACCTCCACCACATCCTGCTGGATCTTCTGGGTGCTGCGACGTCCAAGGGCGCGCAGGCGGGCCAGGAGTTCTGCAAACTCGAAAGGCTTCACCAGATAATCATCAGCCCCTGCATCCAGCCCGGTTACCCTGTCCTCCACAGAATCACGGGCGGTGAGCATGAGGATAGCCCGCTCGTAACCGTCCCGCCTGAGCCTGGCACAGGCGTCCACGCCGTTCTCCCCGGGCATCATCCAATCCAGCACCAGGATATCATAATCGGCATACATGGCGTATTCATAGATATCGCTGCCATTGGTGACCCATTCCACCTGGATATTGTTCTGTTCCAACATGTATTGTATAAGCTTGCCTAAGCGTTTATCATCCTCTGCCAATAGAACCCGCATATCTTATCTGCCTCCTAGAAATTTCGTCTCCGGTGCCAGCTGCAACTAAAAGCAACCAATAGCCCTCCTATCATTATAAACCTTTGACCTGCGCTACGCTTGAAATTCTAATGAAAAAGAGCACCTTGCGGTGCTCTTGAGTTAAAAAGTGAGTGAGGGGCACAAGTGAAGCGCTGCTATGCCTGTGCTCCGAACCCTCAATATGATATTTTTGCTATCAGTCGCGTCCCAGCTGATCGCGCTTAATGACGTCATGGGCGCCGCCCTCCACGATGGAGGTAGCAGACACCAGGGTCAGACGGGCCTTCTCCCGGAATTCGGGCAGGGAGAGGGAACCGCAGTTGCACATGGTGGAGCGGATCTTGGCGGTAGTGGTCATGACATTGTCCTTGAGAGTACCAGCATAGGGCACATAGGAGTCAACACCCTCCTCGAAGGAAAGCTTCTTGGCGCCGCCCAAATCATAGCGCTGCCAGTTGCGGGCGCGGTTGGAACCTTCGCCCCAGTACTCCTTGTAGTAGTTGCCGTTGAGCTTGATCTTGGCCGTGGGGCTCTCGTCAAAGCGGGAGAAGTAGCGTCCCAGCATCAGGAAGTCAGCACCCATGGCCAGTGCCAAGGTCATGTGGTAATCGTGGACGATACCGCCGTCAGAGCAGACAGGAATGTAGACGCCAGTCTCCTCGTAGTATTCGTCACGAGCCTTGCAGACATCGATAAGAGCCGTGGCCTGGCCGCGGCCAATGCCCTTGGTCTCGCGGGTGATGCAGATGGAACCGCCGCCGATACCGACTTTGATGAAGTCTGCGCCAGCCTCAGCCAGGAAGCGGAAGCCATCAGCATCCACTACGTTGCCTGCACCCACCTTCACATCCTCACCGAAGTTCTCATGGATGTACTTGAGGGTGATGCGCTGCCACTCGGAGAAGCCCTCAGAGGAGTCAATGCAGAGCACATCTGCGCCAGCCTTCAGCAGGGCCGGCACACGCTCGGCGTAGTCACGGGTGTTGATGCCTGCGCCCACGATATAGCGCTTGTCCTTGTCCAACAGCTCGAACTTGTTTTCCTTGCTGTCGGTGTAGTCCTTGCGGAATACCATGTAGCGGAGGCGCTGCTCTTTGTCCACCAGAGGCAGCATATTCAGCTTGTGCTCCCAGATAAGGTCGTTAGCCTGGGAAAGAGTGGTGGTATCAGCATCAGCGCAAATCAGCTTCTCGAAAGGGGTCATGAAGGTACCAGCCTGAGTATCAAGACTCATGCGGCTGATGCGGTAGTCACGGCTGGTGACAATGCCCAGCAGCTTGCCATTGGAAGTGCCGTCCTCGGTGACAGCCATGGTGGAGTGACGGGTCTTTTCAAGGAGAGCCAGGATTTCGCCCAGGGTGGTGGTGGTCTTGATATTGGAATCAGAGCTTACAAAGCCGGACTTGTAGCTCTTGACCCTTGCCACCATAGCCGCCTCTTCCTCAATGGTCTGGGAACCATAGATGAAGGAAACGCCACCCTCCTTGGCCAGGGCAATGGCCATGGTGTCATTGGACACGGACTGCATGATGGCAGACGTCATGGGGATGTTCATGGAGAGCTTGGGTTCCTCGCCTTTTTTGAACTTCACCAGCGGCGTGCGGAGGGACACATTCGCCGGGATGCACTGCTCAGACGAATAGCCCGGTACCAGAAGATACTCCCCGAACGTATGTGATGGTTCCTTGAAATAGAATGCCAACGTAACCCCTTCTTTCTTTAGACTTGGAAAATATATTTTCAAAAGCTTAACACAGGCACTGCCCCCTGTCAATTCCCGAGGGCAAATTATAGGTTACATGTTTACACTTTCACAAAGAAATAATTACAAATAATGGCAAGCAAAAGGCCATTTTCTGTATTTCCATAAGAAAACCGGCAAGCCTTACGGGTGCGTCCACCTGACCGGCTGCCGGCCTCTTCAATATGCTATTTTCCGTTCTCATATCTGCCATTGGGATCGCTTTACGGGCCCATCGGACGTCCCCCTCCTTTGCGCTCCAGTCTACCAATCCACGGCAAGAGCTCCGCTTCCCTTCGGCTAGCATTACCATTCCCGGGAGGCTGCACTCCTCTTTTTACATATACTACCAGAAATCAATCAAAATGTCAACAATGTTTAGACTGTTTCGCCTACAATAAAACCTTCCCCTTTGGGGAATGCAACAAAAAAGGCTCTGCACTAAGTGCAGAGCCTTAACCATTCATAATGGTCGGAGCGGCGGGATTTGAACCCACGGCCTCTTCCACCCCAAGGAAGCGCGCTACCAAACTGCGCTACGCCCCGACGACATGGATTATTATAGCAGTGTCCCCCACCAGTGTCAACAGGTAAATTTACTTTTTCTGCACTTTTTTGAAAAAATTTCTGTTGCCACAGAAAAAGCCCTCCTGCGAAGGCATCAGCCCTACTGTGCAGGAAGGCATTTCATGTTTTGCATCAGTTGTTCTGGTCTACAGCAATATCCAGTTCCACAATGTGGCCGCCTAAATCCATTTCCACCGTAAGGTACTGGGCATCGCTGATCTTCACCTGGAAATTCTTGCCAATGGACAGAGATGGCGTGGAGATATCCACCTCAAAGCCCATGCCCGTGAGATTGGTGGCTGCATTGGCCGTGAGCATATTGCTCATCTCAGAGATGGCACTCTGAGCCATGGCATCGAACTCTGCCACAGGCATGCCCATCATCATGGTGGAGGCAATGTACTTTGCCGTCTCCTCTTCCATATTGTATACTACATTGCCGCGAATCTGCTTGGTAAAGCCCACCACCACGGATACCCCCAGGCCCACGGCATTCTGGTCCCGGACGTAGAGTTTGGCCCTTTTGGGCTCAGGGAAGCCAATCTGGGGCATGACGGTGGTAAATGCGTCAACGAAAGGATTAACTAATTTTGCGTCCATACTATCATTCTCCTTCCGCAAAGCCAATATTCATCTTGATATCGCCAATACGGGTCTTGGCAACCACACGGAAGGTTGTGAGCTTGGGACTGGCTATGCGGATGTCCACACCGCAGATGGTGCCCGGCGGTGTGATGCGCATTTCCTTGTCCTTGAATACATCATTGATATTGGAAACACCTCTGCCCACAATGATATTGGCTGCTTCCTCCACAGATTCGCTGGCTTCATCATCGCCAACGCTTTCCGCTCCCTCTTCTTCCAGCATGACCATGGCGAACTTCCTCATGGTCTCTGCTTCCATATAGACAATAGCCCTGCCGCTGGGATAGCCTGTAAGGCCGATGATGACTGCCACCCCGGAAACCTCCAGGAAGCGCCTATCGTCCAGCTCAAGCTCCACTTCGCTGTGAACTCCTATGAGGCTGAAGAGCCCCTGCTGGAGGGCACGCATAAATGGTTTTGCGTAAGATTCCCGAAGCACTGCCACCTTCCCTGCCTTGTTCTGGCAGAGAATCATCAGCGTATCCAAAAGTTCGTTGGGACTTACCGGCTTCTGTAAGAAAGCGCTTATGCCTACCTCACGTCCCCTGGCCACCAGGCTGGCATCTTTCATGGCGCTGATCATGACAATCTTGGCCTCAGGGTCTAAGGCGTGAATGCGCCTGGAGCACTCGATGCCGTCAGCGTCCGGTAGGTTCATATCCATGGTAACCACGGCTGGATTGTATTCCTCGTACATCTTCACCGCTTCCGCGGCATCTCTGGCCATCGCTACCACTTCAAAGTTAGTCTTGGCCAGGGTTCTTTCCAGCATGGCCCGACTGACCTTGGAATCATCGACGACCATTACTTTCACTTTCTCCACAAAGGCTCACCTACTTCTTTATGAATCTGCATTGGCTATGCTACTTCTCAGCAATATTTTAAAGTACATTTCGCTACCAGAAGCCAAAATCCCTGCCTGTAGAAATAAAATTTCTCTGAGTAAATTTTCTCAAGTACTTTTTCTCATAAAAGCAGAAAAATGCCCCCGGAAAACTAGCCTTTCCAGGGGCAATAAATCATCTATGCAATTTCTCTGCTCAGGCAGTAGTTACATCTGTTTCCTCAGCAGCCTCCTCCGGCTTCGGGTCGTTGTCCACAACCTTCAGGCCGCGGTAACGGCTCATGCCGGTACCGGCAGGGATGAGCTTGCCGATGATGACGTTCTCCTTGAGGCCGATGAGCGGATCCACCTTGCCCTTGATGGCAGCATCCGTGAGAACACGGGTGGTCTCCTGGAAGGAAGCCGCTGACAGGAAGGAATCCGTAGCCAAAGAAGCCTTGGTGATACCGAGGAGGATGGGCTTGGCCACTGCGGGCTCGCCGCCTTCCTCGATAGCCTTGGTGTTGGCAGTCTCGAAGGAGTTGATGTCGATGTACTCGCCAGGCAGGAAGTCCGTAGTGCCGGACTCCTCAATCTTCACCTTGTGGAGCATCTGGCGCACCATGACCTCGATGTGCTTGTCGTTGATCTCAACGCCCTGGGACTTGTACACTTTCTGTACTTCGTAAACCAGGTAGCGCTGGGTGGCCTGGAGGCCGCAGACACGCAGGATGTCATGGGGGTTCACGGAACCCTCGGTGATCTTGTCACCAGGCTTCATGTGCATGCCCTGCTTAGCTGCCATGCGGGCGCCATAAGGCACGGCGTACTCGCGTGCCTCGCCTTCAGCAGGCACGATGGTAACCTTGCGCATGCCCTTGCCGTTGTCCTCCACCTGGGCATCGCCTTCGATTTCAGCAATAATGGCATGATGCTTGGGCTTGCGGGCCTCGAAGAGCTCCTCGACACGGGGAAGACCCTGGGTGATATCGTCACCGGCCACGCCGCCGGAGTGGAATGTACGCATGGTAAGCTGAGTACCAGGCTCGCCGATGGACTGGGCTGCGATAATACCAACAGCCTCGCCAATCTCGACCTCGCTCTGGTTAGCCAGGTCACGGCCATAGCACTTCATGCAGACGCCGAACTGAGACTTACAGGTCAGCACGCTGCGGATGGAAACGGTCTTGCGGACCTTCTCAATGCGCTTGGCCAGGTCCTCATCCACGCTGTCGTTGACGGAAGCAATGCGCTCGCCGGTTTCAGGATCGTCAATGTCCTCAGCCAGCACACGGCCCACGATACGCTCTGCCAGAGACTCGATGACACCATCGCCTTCCATGATAGCCTCAACCTCAATGCCGCGGACGTTGTTGTCGCGGACATGGAGCTCCTTGGCATCGGAAGCCATGATGGTCTCGAAGATCTCCTCGGTAAGGTGCTCACCGGCAGGCAGCACTACGCTGCCGTCCAGGGCCAGCACATCACGGGTGATTTCCTTGCCGTTCATCTCGTGGATCATGGTCTCACGAGCCTTCTTGCGGGCAACCTCATCAGGCTCGCCCAAAGTTATGGGCTCGGTGATCATGGCATTGCTGATGGCAGCCTCGGAAGCCAGGGAGGAACCGCGTACCATGATTTCGCGGATTTCCTTCTCGCCGATGAGGGTAAGCTCTTCCTCGGACAGGATGGTGTCGCGCTTCAGCAGCACTTCCTTGGTCTCAGGATCAAGCACATCAGCCCCCAGCAGACGGCCCATGAGGCTGTCGTTGAGGATTTCCAGCGCGTCAAAAGTGGACTCAGAAAGGCGGGCACGAGCCTGAACCAGGTTCAGGGTGGAAACGTCACAGTCCTCCTCACGGACGATGACATCCTGTGCCACGTCAACCAGACGACGGGTCAGATAACCGGAGTCTGCCGTACGCAGTGCGGTATCTGCCAGACCCTTGCGGGCGCCGTGAGAAGAAATGAAGTAATCGGATACGGACAGACCCTCGCGGAAGTTTGCCGTGATGGGCAGGTCGATGATCTTACCGGAAGGATCGGCCATGAGGCCGCGCATGCCTGCCAGCTGACGCATCTGCTGCTTGTTACCACGGGCGCCGGAGTCAGCCATCATGAAGATGGGGTTGAAGGCGTCCATGTTGTCCATCATGGCATCTGCCACGTCATCAGTGGTCTTGGACCAGAGGCCCACTACCTTGCGGTAGCGCTCGTCCTCAGTGATAAGGCCGCGGGCGAACTGACGCTCCACATTGTTGACCACTTTCTGGGTATCTGCAATCAGGGTCTTCTTCTGGGGCGGCACGATGACGTCGGAAATAGCCACCGTCATGCCTGCCACGCAGGCGTAGTGATAACCCAGGTTCTTGACGTTATCGATTACCTCAGCGGTCTTGGTAGCACCGAAGTGGTTATAGCAGTTAGCCACCAGCTTGCCCAGCTGCTTCTTCTTCATGCCCTCGCCCAGGATCCACTGGCCGGTTTCCTTGTCCTTATGATACTGGCGCAGTTCCTCAGGCAGGATCTCATTGAAGATCATGCGGCCCAGGGAGGTCTTGACCAGCCCCTTGTCACCCAAACGGGCCTGGATCTCAGCCTGCAGGTCAAGCTCATGCTGCTGGTAAGCCAGCAGGGCCTCGGCAATGCCGGTGACCACCTTGCCCTCGCCCTTGGCGCCGGGACGCAGGATGGTCAGATAGTAGCAACCCAGCACCATGTCCTGGGTGGGAACGATGATAGGCTTGCCATCCTTGGGAGCCAGGATATGGTTGGCTGCCAGCATGAGGATGCGGGCCTCAGTCTGAGCTTCGGCAGACAGCGGCAAATGGATAGCCATCTGGTCACCGTCGAAGTCAGCGTTGTATGCAGTACAAGCCAGAGGATGGAGTTTCAGGGCGCGGCCCTCGGTGAGCACCGGCTCAAAGGCCTGGATACCCAAGCGGTGCAGAGTCGGGGCGCGGTTCAGGAGCACAGGATGCTCTTTGATGACATCCTCCAGCACATCCCAAACCTCAGGACGTGCCCTCTCCACCATGCGCTTGGCAGACTTGATATTGTGAGCGGCACCAGAAGCCACCAGCTTCTTCATGACGAAGGGCTTGAAGAGCTCCAAAGCCATCTCCTTGGGCAGGCCGCACTGATGGAGCTTCAGCTCCGGGCCTACCACGATAACGGAACGGCCGGAATAATCAACGCGCTTGCCCAGGAGGTTCTGACGGAAGCGGCCCTGCTTGCCCTTCAGCATATCGGAGAGGGACTTCAGGGGACGGTTGCCAGGACCCGTGACGGGACGGCCGCGGCGGCCGTTGTCAATCAGGGCATCCACAGCCTCCTGCAACATGCGCTTCTCGTTGCGGACAATGATATCCGGAGCACCAAGATCCAGCAGGCGCTTCAGGCGGTTGTTGCGGTTGATGACGCGGCGGTAAAGGTCATTGAGGTCAGAAGTGGCGAAGCGGCCGCCATCCAGCTGCACCATGGGGCGCAGCTCGGGCGGAATAACCGGTACCACATCCAGAATCATCCAGCTGGGCTTGTTGCCGGACTTGCGGAAAGCCTCAACAACTTCCAGACGGCGGATGGCACGGATTTTCTTCTGGCCGGAGGTAGTGCGCACTTCCTTGCGGAGCTGCACGCTCATCTTCTCCAGATCCAGCTCATCGAGAAGCTCCTTGATGGCCTCGGCGCCCATGCCCACACGGAAGGTGCGGCCATACTTGTCGAGGGCATCGTGGTATTCCTTCTCAGAAAGCAGGCTCTTCTTGGCCAGCTCAGTCTCACCGGCATCCAGCACGATATAGTAGGCAAAGTAGAGGACTTTCTCCAGAGCACGAGGGGAAATATCCAAGATAAGGCCCATGCGGCTGGGAATGCCCTTGAAGTACCAGATATGGGACACGGGAGCAGCCAGCTCAATATGGCCCATGCGCTCACGGCGCACCTTGGCGCGGGTAACCTCCACGCCGCAGCGGTCGCAGACGATGCCCTTGTAACGGATGCGCTTGTACTTGCCGCAATGGCACTCCCAGTCACGGGTAGGTCCAAAGATGCGTTCGCAGAACAGACCATCGCGCTCGGGCTTCAGCGTGCGGTAGTTGATGGTCTCCGGCTTCTTGACCTCTCCGTGGGACCACTCGCGGATCTTATCCGGGGAAGCAAGGCCTATGCGCATCGAATCAAAACTATTTACATCCAGCAAAGAGATGACACTCCCTTCTTATTCCTCGCCTTCGCCGTTATCCATGTCGGTTTCTTCCATCATGCTGCCAATGTCAGCAATGATGCCTTCGGAAATCTCTTCCGGATCAACCTGCTCATCATCCGAGGAAGCTCCTTCATCGTAGGAATCAGCGCCTGCGCTGGGCACAGGAGCGCCTTCCTTGTTGGGGTCAACCCCAGCCACATCCAGATCCAGCTTTTTGGCTGTCTCATTGATATCTTCATCGTCATCATCAGTGATTTCGATTTCCTTGGCATCCTCATTGAGCACCTTGATGTCCAGGCCAATGGACTGGAGCTCCTTGATAAGCACCTTGAAGGACTCAGGCACACCAGACTCAGGGATATTCTCGCCCTTCACGATGGACTCGTAAGCCTTCACGCGGCCCACCACGTCATCGGACTTGACCGTGAGGATTTCCTGGAGGGTGTAAGCTGCACCGTAAGCCTCCAGTGCCCAAACCTCCATCTCGCCGAAGCGCTGGCCGCCGAACTGGGCCTTGCCGCCCAAGGGCTGCTGAGTAACCAGGGAGTACGGGCCAGTGGAACGGGCATGAATCTTATCGTCAACCAGATGGTGAAGCTTCAGCATGTACACGCAGCCCACGGTGACGCGGTTCTCGAAAGGCTCACCGGTACGGCCGTCATAGAGGATGGTCTTGCCATCTTCAGGCAGGCCGGAAGCCTTGATGGTGCCAAATACATCAGCATCACCGGCGCCGTCAAAGACCGGGGTAGCGATATGGATGCCTGCCACATCGGGCTTAGGCATGCCGTTCTTGTCAAAGTCATAGCCTGCAGCCCGGAGCCGACTCTCCACTGTGGGGTCGCCAGCCTTGATCTGCATGCCCAGATTGCGGCAGGCCATGCCCAGATGAGTCTCCAGCACCTGCCCGATGTTCATACGGGAAGGCACGCCCAGGGGGTTCAGCATGATATCAACGGGAGTGCCGTCCGGCAGGAAGGGCATATCCTCCTGACGCATGATGCGGGACACGACACCCTTGTTGCCGTGACGACCGGACATCTTGTCACCCACGGAAATCTTGCGCTTCTGGGCGATGTAGACACGCACCAGGCGGTTCACGCCGGGGGGCAGTTCGTCGTTGTTGTCGCGGCTGAAGACCTTCACATCCACAATCTTGCCTGCCTCGCCATGGGGCACACGCAGGGAAGTATCGCGAACCTCGCGGGCCTTCTCACCGAAGATGGCGCGCAGGAGGCGCTCCTCTGCGGTCAGCTCAGTCTCTCCCTTGGGAGTGACCTTGCCCACCAGGATATCGCCAGGACGCACATCAGCGCCAATGGAGATGATACCTTCATCATCCAGATCCTTCAGAGCTTCCTCAGCCACATTGGGGATATCCCGGGTAATTTCCTCGGGGCCAAGCTTGGTGTCACGGGCATCGCACTCATATTCCTCGATGTGGATGGAGGTATAGAGGTCGCGCTTGATGAGGTTCTCGGACAGGAGGATAGCATCCTCGTAGTTGTAGCCTTCCCAGGGCATGTAGGCAACGATGATGTTGTAGCCCAGGGCCAGCTCGCCGTGGTCAGTAGCAGGACCGTCAGCGATGGGCTGCTTCTCGAAGACCTTGTCTCCCTTGTAGACAATCGGCAGCTGGTTGATGCAGGTGCCCTGGTTGGAACGCAGAAACTTCTGCAGCTTGTAACGGTCACGGTCGCCGTTTTCCGTACGAATGACAATGTGGTCAGCGGAAACTTCCTCAACCGTGCCTGCACGCCTGGCCAGAATCATGACGCCGGAGTCGCAGGCTGCCTTGTACTCCATGCCGGTACCTACCAGAGGTGCCTGGGTACGGAGGAGAGGCACAGCCTGACGCTGCATGTTCGCACCCATGAGGGCACGGTTGGCGTCATCGTTCTCCAGGAAGGGAATCATGGCCGTAGCGATGGAGAACACCTGACGGGGGCTCACGTCCATGTAGTCAACGGTATCGCGGCCATGGAGACCGGTTTCCTCGTTGTAACGGGCAGTGACGCGCTCGTTGACAAACCACTCGTTGTCATCCAAAGGCTCGTTGGCCTGAGCAATGACCAGCTCGTCCTCCTCGTCAGCAGTAAGGTAACGGACATCGTCGGTCACGCGATGGTTCTCCTTATCCACGCGGCGGTAAGGAGTCTCCATGAAACCGAACTGATTTACGCGGGCATAGGTAGCCAGGGAGCCGATCAGACCGATGTTAGGTCCTTCAGGAGACTCAACCGGGCACATACGGCCGTAATGGGAGTTGTGAACGTCGCGGACCTCGAAACCTGCGCGCTCACGGGACAGACCGCCGGGGCCAAGGGCCGAGAGGCGGCGCTTATGGGTGAGCTCGGACAGGGGGTTATGCTGGTCCATGAACTGGGACAGCTGGGAGGAACCGAAGAATTCCTTCACGGCAGCCACCACAGGACGGATATTGATAAGGGCCTGGGGCGTGATGACATCCACATCCTGGATGGTCATGCGCTCGCGCACCACGCGCTCCATGCGGGAAAGACCGATGCGGAACTGATTCTGCAGCAGCTCGCCCACCGCACGGACACGGCGGTTGCCCAGATGGTCGATGTCATCAGTGGCGCCCACCTCATCCATCAGATTCAGCAGGTAGTTGATGGATGCCATGATGTCGTTGCGGGTAATCGTACGGTCATGCATCTCCAGAGTCGGAGAGCACAGGAGCTTCATCTTCGTGCCATCCTTCTTCAGGAGGTACAGCTCGATGATGTTGCCCTCACCGAAGATCTCGCGCTCACGCTCTGCGCTGACAGCGTCCAGCATCTCCTCGGTGACAACTTCTTTGGCGGGAATGACAATCTCACCAGTAGACTGATCCACAATGGGCTCAGCCAGGACCCGGCCACGGATGCGGCGCTTCCAGCCCAGCTTCTTGGTGAGCTTGTAGCGGCCCACAGTAGCCAGGTCATAACGCTTGGGATCGAAGAACAAGGAATCCAAAAGCTGCTGAGCGTTGTCCTCATTGGCAGGCTCGCCGGGACGGAGACGCTTGTAAATCTCCACCACAGCCTTGCCCTGGCTCTTGACTTCCTCACCGTCACGCTCGATGGTGGCAGCAATACGAGGGTCATTGCCAAAGAGCTGGAGGATTTCCTGGTCAGAGGCAAAGCCCAAAGCCCGGATGAAATAAGTCACGGGCATCTTGCGGGTACGATCGATGCGGACAGATACGATATCATTGGTATCCGTCTCCAGCTCGATCCAGGCACCACGGTTAGGGATGACAGTAGCATTGTAGAGCTTCTTGCCGGTG
This sequence comes from Selenomonas sp. KH1T6, assembly GCF_900108415.1. NCBI lineage: Bacteria > Bacillati > Bacillota > Negativicutes > Selenomonadales > Selenomonadaceae > Selenomonas > Selenomonas sp. KH1T6. The sequence continues at coordinate 196,702 of NZ_FNWN01000002.1, read as the reverse complement.
GGATCGATCTCCTCGCCATAGTAAGCGCCGGGAGAACGAACCAGCTGGCTGACGATGACACGCTCTGCACCATTGATGATAAAGGTGCCAGTGTCGGTCATCAGGGGGAAATCCCCCATGAAAACTTCCTGCTCCTTGATTTCGCCGGTCTCACGGTTGATGAGACGCACATTGACGCGCAGGGGCGCAGCCCAGGTCACGTCACGCTCTTTGCACTCATCGAGGTCATACTTAGGCTCTCCCATAGAAAAGCTTTCAAAGGAGAGTACGAGATTTCCGGAGAAATCCTGAATTGGAGAAATGTCACGGAAGATTTCCTGCAGCCCCTCATCCAGGAACCACTTGTAGCTCGCCCGCTGGATATCCAGCAGGTGAGGCATTTCCATGACTTCCTTGATTCTGGCGTAGCTATACCTGGTTCTTTTGCCCACCGGCACAGGATTAAACATTAAATCCTTCACCCCTTAGCCTGATTTTAACTAAATTACTTCTTGAACGATAGGAATGTAGAAAGAACGCAAAGAAAACACGGAAAGAATGAATCAGAAAAAAAAACAAGGCATCAATCAAAATCACACCTTGCTTCCAGTCCCTTTCCGCTTGCGCACAGTTATCCCTATTCAATTTCCTGTAGTTTATAACTTTATCATAAGGATGCCCCTTTGTCAAGGGGCGAATTTTCTTCATGACAAAAAATTCAGTTTCATATATTAAGGAAGCTTCTCAAGCAAAAAAGCCGTGAGGCTGTGGACGGTAGTCCACTTCCTCACAGCTTTAAAATGACTTGCTTATGCAGTCAAACTGAATTACTTCAGCTCAACAGTAGCGCCAGCCTCTTCGAGCTTAGCCTTGAGCTCCTCAGCCTCAGCCTTGGCAACGTTCTCCTTGACAGCAGCAGGAGCGCCATCAACGAGAGCCTTAGCTTCCTTCAGGCCGAGGCCGGTAGCCTCACGAACAGCCTTGATAACGTTGATCTTCTTGTCGCCAGCGGAAGCGAGCATAACGGTGAACTCGCTCTTCTCCTCAGCAGCAGCGCCAGCAGCAGCACCGCCAACAGCAGCAACAGCAACAGGAGCAGCAGCGCTAACGCCGAACTTCTCCTCCATAGCCTTAACGAGCTCGGACAGCTCCAGGACAGTCATGTTCTCAATGGCTTCCATGATTTCTTCTTTAGTCATTTTAATATACCTCCATAATCTTTCTTTTAATTTCTTTCTTATTGAATGGCACTTGCGGTGCCAGCGGCGAAGCATTTATCTTCGTCATGCAGTTCCGTCTTAGGCAGACTCTTTCTGAGCGCGAACAGCCTCAAGCACATAGACGGCCTTGCGGATAACGCCCTGCAGCACATTGACAGTGTTGGCAATAGGAGCGTTCATGCTGCCAAGAGCCTTGGCGATGAGTTCCTCGCGGCTGGGCAGGGATGCCAGGGCCTTGACTTCGTTTGCGTCAATGACCTTGCCCTCAACCATACCGACCTTGACGGTCAGGACCTCAGTGTCTTCCAGCTTGTTCTTCTTGATGAAGTCGCAGATGACCTTGGCAGGAGCCACGGCATCATCAGCGAAAGCGAAAGCAGTGGTGCCCTCGAGATGCTCGGAGAGACCCTCGATACCAGCCTCCTCAGCAGCGAAACGGAGCATGGTGTTCTTCACAACATGATAGGTCACGCCAGCCTCGCGCAGAGTGCGACGAAGCTCGGTATCCTGGGCAACAGTAAGGCCTTTGTAGCCGGTGAGCACAACACCCTTAGCGGTGGTGAGCTGCTCTTTGAGCTCAGCTACGATTGCCTCTTTCTTTGCATTTACAGCCATTGTCTGGTTGCACCTCCTTCTTTTTTTATTATTAAAGCCTGTAAAAAACCTCCGGCTGACACCAGCCGGAGGCATAATTTTCAAATTCATGTGCTCCGGCCTCGGCAGGCGGCTTGCGCCGTTAGATGATGGGATCAAACCTGCTGTCTACAGCCATCGATATACAGTTGTCAGGGTGCCATAAGGCGCCCCTGAGGCCGGAGCCTCGCTGATTCTTAAAGCTGAACCGGCACGCCGGGGCCCATAGTAGCGCTCACAGTGATGGAGCGGATGTACTGGCCCTTGGCAGCAGCGGGCTTCACGCGAATCAGTGTATCAATCAGGGCCTGGAAGTTCTGCTGAAGCTTCTCAGCGTCGAAAGATGCCTTGCCGATGGGGCAATGCACGTTACCGGCCTTATCGGTGCGGTATTCGACTTTACCTGCTTTAATCTCGGAAATTGCCTTTGCAAGATCCATGGTAACCGTACCCAGCTTCGGGTTCGGCATGAGGCCGCGGGGACCCAGGACCTTACCAAGACGACCGACGGTGCCCATCATATCCGGAGTAGCAACGGCCACGTCGAAATCGAGCCAGCCACCCTGGATCTTCTGCACGATCTCATCGGAACCGACGAAATCTGCACCAGCCTCTTCGGCCTCCTTAACCTTCTCGCCCTTTGCAAAGACGAGGACGCGCTTGCTCTTGCCCGTACCATGGGGAAGAACCATTGCGCCGCGGACCTGCTGATCAGCGTACTTGGGGTCAACGCCGAGACGGACATGGAGCTCGATGGTCTCATCGAACTTAGCCGTAGCGGTCTTCTTGACCAGTTCCATAGCCTCAGCAGCCGTGTAGACCTTGCCAGCCTCGATGAGCTTGCAAGCGTCCTGGTATTTCTTACCAGCTTTAGCCATTTTTCATTCTCCTATCATCGTGGTGATAACGGTGTCTGCCTCCCACGAGGCACGAAATCATTGCTTAGTCAACAATCTCGATGCCCATGCTGCGGGCAGTACCCTCGATCATGCGGGTAGCAGCCTCGATATCAGCAGCGTTGAGGTCTTTCATCTTGCTCTCAGCAATCTCCTGTGCCTTGGCACGGGGCAGCTTGGCAACCTTGTTCTTGTTAGGCTCGCCAGAGGCCTTTTCAATGCCAGCAGCCTTCTTCAGAAGCACTGCAGCCGGCGGAGTCTTAGTGATGAACGTGAAGGATCTATCCTCAAAAACCGTGATCTCAACCGGGATAATAAGGCCGGCCTGAGTCTTGGTCCTCTCGTTGAATTCCTTACAGAAGCCCATGATGTTAACGCCTGCCTGACCAAGTGCCGGACCTACCGGAGGAGCCGGATTAGCCTTGCCTGCCATAACCTGGAGCTTGACAATCTTTGCAACTTTCTTTGCCATCTTCAAAACACCTCCTCAAAAGGAAATAATCTACAACTACAATCAGATTTCTTCAACCTGCTTGTAATCGAGTTCAATCGGAGTCTCCTCCACCAGCACCTTCAGACGGCACTTCTCAGTATCAATGGAAGTAATCGTCCCGGTGTAGTTTTCAAAGACGCCCGAATTGATGCGAACTACATCCCCTACCTCGAAATCGAGTTCAGGTTTGAGCTTCGTCTCGTCCGTGGACTTCAGGATACGCTGTGCCTCAGCATCAGTAAGCGGTATCGGGTGCTTTTCAGAGCCGACAAAGCCGGTGACACCAGTAGTATTGCGCACAACATACCAGGAACGCTCATCGACAATCATGTCAACCAGCACATATCCAGGGAAGACTTTATGCGGAACGACTTTCTTCTGGCCGTTCTCCTTGATTTCAACTTCCTCTTCCACAGGAACCACCACATTGAAAATCATCTTTTCCATGCCGGCGGTGTGGATCAGGCGCTCAAGGTTGGCCTTTACTTTGTTCTCGTAGCCGGAGTAGGTATGAATCACATACCAGGCCCTGCCAGGATTGTCCTTGTGCAGGTCCAGCTCGTCCTTATCTGCCATGCTTAATTCACCCAGCTTACCTTAAAATGATGTGGAACAATCTTGCGAAGAACGTATCGCAAATCCAGATCAGGGCACATACCACTGCAACCGCGATGCCAACGACACCAGTATAAGTGGCGAGTTCCTTCTTCGTGGACCAGGACACTTTTTTCATTTCGGCGATTACTTCGTCTATGAACTTCTTCACGAGTTTCACATCCTCCTGCCCTTACTGCAATTACTTCGTTTCCTTGTGGACCGTGTGCTTCTTGCAGAACTTGCAGTACTTATTGAACTCCAGACGATCCGGGTTGTTCTTCTTGTTCTTGTTGGTACGGTAGTTGCGGCTCTTGCACTCCGTGCACTCCAAGGTAATATTGTTGCGCATCTCTTCTTACACCCCTTACGCTTTGGACTCTTTGACGCCCCTTCTTGCAGACGTCACTAATATAATTTAGCACAGAAGCCCTGGCGTGTCAACAGTAAAACCTTGACACCCTTAAGGATTTTCCTCAGGAAATTTCCATAAATTTCCAGGGCATAAAATAAAGCCCCTCGAAAGGGACTCTTTTTTACAAATGGTGGCGGCACAGAGACTTGAACTCCGGACACTGCGGGTATGAACCGCATGCTCTAGCCAGCTGAGCTATGCCGCCAATATATATGGAGCTGATGACCAGGATTGAACTGGTGACCTTATCCTTACCAAGGATACGCTCTGCCGACTGAGCTACATCAGCATTCCAGCACTACCGCTTTTCTGCGACAGCCAGAATAAAAAAATGGAGCTGATGACCAGGATTGAACTGGTGACCTTATCCTTACCAAGGATACGCTCTGCCGACTGAGCTACATCAGCATTCCAAACATTGGTTGCGGGGACAGGACTTGAACCTGTGACCTTCGGGTTATGAGCCCGACGAGCTACCGACTGCTCCACCCCGCGATGAGTGAAATGGAAAAATCATAATTGGTTGCGGGAACAGGACTTGAACCTGTGACCTTCGGGTTATGAGCCCGACGAGCTACCGACTGCTCCATCCCGCGATTATCTTGCCTTGGCTTCGGCTCTTGCGCCTCAGCACCGGCTGACAAGATAGTATTATAGATTATCCTTCTCCTCACGTCAACCCCCTTTTTGAAAAAAATGCAAAAAACTTTTGAGCGCGTAAAGAAACAGCCCGGCAGGTCTAAAATCCCTGCCAGGCTGCCGTATTTGCTTCTATAAATTTCGCTTAGCCTTCTACTGTAGGAGTGCCCTCAAAGAGGTATGCATAGCGTGCCTTGAATTCCTCCTGGGTCATGTGGTAGGCATTGGCCAAGCCCGGATCTTCAAGATCCCCTTCCTCAAGCCTCATCATGAAGCCACGGGCAATCTGATAGTGCACAGACCCAATGTTCACCTTGCGGACTGCCGTCTTGCCCGTCTCAGGATCCTTGATATCCTCGAAGTACATGGGCACGGACTTGTTGTCCTGAATGGTGATCAGGGCGCCGCTGCCGCCTTCCTTAAGGAAGCTGACTGCCGAGAAGCCCAGCTGGCGGGCATAGTCGATATCGTAAGCAATGGGCGCGGTGCAGCGGAGCTCGTAGCCGATTTCCTTATCAATGATGGACACCTTGATGCCCAGTTTCTTGACCTCAGCCAGAACAGCCTGCTTGATGATTTCACCAAAGTCCAGCTCGCTGTAGCGGATATGGCCATGCTCGTCTTTCACTACCTGGCCCAGCTTGTCGAAGTCCTCCGGGGCAATCTTTTCGATGACGCCCTCGGCAATGACTGCCACGCCGTAGTTCTTGCCGGTGAGATAGCGCTTCACCAGAGAACCGGTCAGGATATCCACCACCTGCTGCAGGGGAATCTTTTCCTGGGGGAATTCCTCCGGAATGATGGTGATGGCTGCTCCAGCGCTGCGGCCCATCCCCAGAGCCAGATGGCCTGCGGTACGGCCCATGGCGATGGTGAAGTACCAGCGGTTGTTGGAAGTGCGGGCATCTTCCATGAGATTCTCTATCTCAGTGGTGCCGAAAGCTCTGGCCGTCTCGAAACCAAAGGTGGGCACGCCTTCAGGCAGCGGCAGGTCGTTATCAATGGTCTTGGGCACATGCACCACATTGATGGTGCGCCCTGCCCGGCGGGCATAGTCGGAAACTGCAGCAGAGCTGTAGGCCGTGTCGTCGCCGCCGATGGTCACCAGATGGGTGACGCCCAGCTCCGTCAAAGTCTCAACCACCGTGCGGAGGTCTGATTCCTTTTTCGTGGGATTGAAGCGGGACATCTTCAGGATGCAGCCGCCAGTAAGATGGATGCGGCTGATATTCTTCGGCTCCAGGCGGATGTAGTTCTTCTCGCCACGGGCCAGGCGGGAGAAACCGTCGTAGATGCCCAGCACATCCCAGCCCTGGCGGTGAGCTTCATTCACCACTCCGGAAATAACGCTGTTGATGCCAGGGGCAGGCCCGCCGCCGCAAACAATAGCAATGACATTTTTGATCCCGATCATAACAAAAACCCCCTCCAAAACTTGAGCTGCAATTATTGCTGCGAATAGTAGTACAGCTCCCAAAAACCTTCCAGCTTACGCTGACAATAATAGTGTTTCGACTTTTTTCAAAGAATTCCTGCTTGATTGTTATTTTTTTACAAAAAAAGTCTTGGACTCCCTGAAGAATCCAAGACTTTCATGCATTTTTGTTATTTCAGCATAGCCAGCATGGTACCAGCGGCCACTGCCGTACCAATGACGCCGGCCACGTTGGGGCCCATGGCGTGCATCAGCAGGTAGTTGCCTGGCTTGGCCTTCATGCCCACCATCTGGCTGACACGGGCAGCCATAGGCACAGCGGAAACGCCAGCGGAACCAATCAGCGGATTGATCTTCCAGCCGGAGAGACGGCACATGATCTTGCCGAAGAGGACGCCGCCTGCGGTGCCGGCAGCGAAGGCCACGAGACCCAGGCAGATAATCAGCAGGGTCTGGGGCACCAGGAAGCTCTCAGCGCTCATGGTCATGCCCGTACCGGTAGCCAGGAAGATGGTGACGATGTTGCACAGGGAGTTCTGGGCCGTATCGGAGAGACGGTCAGTAACACCAGACTCGCGGAACAGGTTGCCCAGCATCAGCATGCCCAGGAGAGCCGCAATGGGCGGCAGCAGCAGGCTGATGAGGATGGTAGCCACGATGGGGAACATCACCCGCTCGAACTTCGTCACAGGACGAAGCTGCTCCATCTGCACCTCACGCTCTTTCTGGGAGGTGAGGAGCTTCATGATAGGCGGCTGGATCAGCGGCACCAGGGACATATAGGAGTAAGCTGCCACGGCAATAGCGCCTAAGAGGTGCGGAGCCATCTGAATGGACAGGTAGATAGCCGTGGGGCCGTCAGCACCACCGATGATGCCAATGGCGCCTGCTTCCTGCACGTTGAAGCCCAGCAGCATGGCACCTACCAGAGCCACGAACACGCCAATCTGGGCAGCTGCTCCCAGGAGGAGCACCACCGGGCGGGCCAGCAGCGGACCGAAGTCAGTCATGGCGCCGATGCCCAGGAAGATCAGCGGCGGGAAAATCTCATTGGCAATACCGTAATGGATAGCCTGCATAAGACCCGGCTCTTCCAGGAAGCCCGTGCCCGGGAAGTTGGCCAGGATACAGCCAAAGGCGATAGGTCCCAGGAGCAGAGGCTCAAATTCCTTCACGAAGGCCATGTAGAGGAGCACCAGGCCTACGCCAATCATGATGGCATGCCCGCCAGTAAAGGTGGCAAAGCCGCTCCCTGTCCAGACAGATTGCAGGGAGACTACGAAAGCATTGAATAATTCCATCTATATCCCTCCCTGCTCAAACCGTGCGGTCCATGCCCATGGTGCGGCCGGACTGCTTCCAGCCGTTGCGGTCAACAGGCCTGATGGCCTTGACGGCGCCGGGACCGTAGCCAAGACTGGCAACTGCCGCTGCTATCACCGCTACTACCTCGGGGGTAAGGCCTTCTTCCTTTACAGGCTCTGGCGCAGCTTTCACTACGGGAGCCGGAGCAGGAGCGGGGGCCGGAGCCTCCTCTGCAGGCTTGGCCTTGGGCTTGGTAGGATCGAAGTAGTGGATAAGATTGATGACTACTCCCAGGGCGATCAGAACCAGGAACACCACCGTCATGTTGATGAGCATGATGATGAACGGGTTAGTCGTAACCGGTTGTGACATGAAATCACCTCATTATAATGTATTTGATGAAACCATAGAAATTCCCATTTGTGTATTATACAACAATCAGGGAAAATATCAAAATATTTTATGAGAATATAACTAATAGCTATTGGCTATTCGCTTCCCACCAGCTTCAAGGCCTTGGCAAGGTAGAGCTTGCGGAAGGCCGGGTATTCTGCCAGACCTCTGAGCTCCGTCCTGACCTCAAGACCTGCGGACTTCAGGCGGGAGAGCCAGGAACCAGCTCCCTCTCCTGCCATATCCTCATGGACATGGAGGCCGCCTGACAGAAGCAGCGGGGCCAGAAGCACCTTTTTTGTGCCTTTTTTCTGCAAGCGTGCCAGCACCATGTCAAAGTTGGGCGTATCGCTTTCCTCCAGCACGCCAATATGAACGGGAAGGTCCTGCCTGTCCGCCCTCTCCTGCAGTTTCTCATAAACGGGATTGTGCTGATGGGGTGAACCGTGGCCCAACAGGACCAAATCTTCCCCATCTTCAAGATGATAGGCAGAAAATACAGCCGCCAGGCCTGACGCAAAATCATCCTGCCCGGGCTTTTCCTGATAGAAAAGAGGCTCGCCGATTTTCAGCAGTTCAAAGCTGCCGCGGAACTCCTCTGCAGCCTCAATGACCTTATGATTATATTCTTCACCCGGCGTGAAATGGGTTGGCTGCAGGAATACCTTCTGAAAGCCCTCCTGCCTGAGCCCTGCCAGGCATTCTGCCAGAGAAGGAATGATTATCCCATCTTTCAGAAGTTTCTTCCTGATGAAAACGGAGGTATAAGCCTGCCGGATTTCCATATCAGGCAGGGCCTCCCCCATTTCCATTGCCAGTTTCTCAAGCCCCAAGGCACGGGCCTCACGGCCCGCCACCCCAAAGCTCACCAGCACTAAGGCCGCATCCATCAGCCCTGCTCCGCCTTCACCACATCGGCAATGCGGTTGCAGATATCATCCAGCTGCTCCTGATCCGGGCCCTCAGCCATAACGCGAATCAGCGGCTCCGTACCGGAGGGGCGCACCAGAATGCGGCCTTCAGCCCCCAGCTCCGCCTCGCCTGCAGCAATGGCAGCCTTGATGTTCTCGTTCTCCTCCCAGCCTTCCTTGGTAGCCACTTTCACATTCAGCAGCAGCTGGGGATAGGTGGTCATGAGAGCGGTCAGCTCAGAAGCCTTGCGGCCGCTGCGCTTCAGGGACTTGAGCACCTGCAGGGCAGTGATGAGGCCGTCGCCAGTTGTGGTGTATTCAGTGAAAATGATGTGTCCTGACTGCTCGCCGCCAATCTTGTAGCCGTTCTTCAGCATGTTTTCCAGCACATAGCGGTCACCCACCTTGGTGATCTCCGCACGGCCGCCAGCAGCCTTGATGGCCTTGTGGAAACCGATGTTGGCCATCACCGTGGTCACGACAGTCTTGTAAGGCAGCGTGCCGCTCTTGATCATATCCGTGGCGCACATGATGAGGATATGGTCGCCATCGATGATCTCGCCCTTCTCGTCCACGCAAAGGCAGCGGTCAGCGTCGCCGTCATTGGCAATACCAAGATCTGCACCATACTCCACTACGGCCTTCTGCAGGGACTCCATGTGAGTGGAGCCGCAGCCATCATTGATGTTGATGCCATTGGGCAGAGCGTGGATAACCTTCACCTTGGCTCCCAACTGGCGCAGGATCTGGGGCATAGCCTCGAAAGAAGCACCGTTGGCGCAGTCCAGCACGATCTTCATGCCATCCAGGCGCTCCTCACAGGTGCTCAGCACAAAGTCTATATACTGGTTCAGAAGGTCCTTGCGTGCCTCCAGATGTCCGATACGGCTGCCCTTGGCACGGTACAGGTCATCATTTTCCTCCAGCTGATGCACAATGGCCTCCAGCTCGTCTTCCACGGAATCCGGCAGCTTGTAGCCATCCCCGCCGAAGAACTTGATGCCGTTGTCATGGAAAGGATTGTGGGAGGCAGAGATCACGATGCCTGCCTTGGCGCGATGCTTGCGGGCCAGATACGCAATGGCCGGCGTAGGAATGACTCCTGCCAGCATGGCACGGCCGCCAGCAGAGCAGATACCTGCCACCAAAGCGGCTTCCAGCATTTCCCCGGAGAGGCGGGTATCGCGGCCAATGATGATGAGAGGCTGCTCCTCCTCACTGTCCTTGCCAAAATAGAGCGTAGCAGCACGGCCCAGGCGGTAAGCCATCTCCGGCAGCAAAGTCACATTTGCTTCCCCCCGGACGCCGTCCGTGCCAAACAGTCTTGCCATAATATAAATCCCCCTAATAGCTTTTAAAAATTAAATCATAACTCATTTAGTATGCCACAGAAGCAGTGAGAAATGCAAGGGCTGCCTTCATGCCGTCTACGGCAGCACTCATGATGCCCCCGGCGTAGCCTGCCCCTTCCCCCATGGGATAAAGCCCTGGCGTTCCCTCAGCCATCATATTTTCCCTGTCCCGCACAATGCGGCAGGGAGCAGAAGAACGGGACTCAATGCCCGTCATCACCGCCCCCGGGTCAGCAAAGCCTGGTATCTTCCTGTCAAAATACGGCAATGCCCCCGCCAAAGTCTTGGTGATGAACTCAGGCAGGCAGTCATGCAGATCAGCCGTCTTTACCCCCGGACGATAAGTAGGTGAAGTCAGGAATGACTGAGCCCCCACAGAACCCGAGAGAAAGTCCCCCACGGTCTGCACGGGAGCCTTGTAGTCCCTGCCCCCCAGGTCAAAGGCCAGGTGCTCCAGCTTTTCCTGCAGGGCCATGCCGGAGAGCACTTCCCTGCCGAAATCCTCCGGCCCCACCTGCACCAGCAGGGCGCTGTTGGCAATGCCCGAATCCCGGGCGAAATTGCTCATGCCATTGGTGACAACACCCTCCTTTTCGGAAGTGGCCGCCACCACCAGTCCCCCGGGGCACATGCAGAAAGAGTATGCTCCCCTGCCCGTCACCGGGTCCTTGTAGGTCAGGGCATAATCTGCCACAGGCAGGCGGGGATGCCCCGCATCTTCTCCATACTGGGCCCTGTCGATAAACTCCTGGGGGTGCTCTATTCTCACCCCCATGGCAAAGGGCTTGGCTTCCATCTTCAAGCCTCTTGAAAGAAGCATGCGGTAAGTGTCACGGGCAGAATGGCCGATGCCAAAGAAGGCTGCCTGGCAGGGTATGCGCTCCTCGCTCCCCACAATCAGGGCAGCCAGTTCCCCTCCCGGGGCAAGCTCCAAATCCGTCACCTGGGCACCAAAGCGCACCTGCCCCCCCAGGGAAATGATTTCCTGCCTGATATTCCTGACAATGCCCCGCAAAAGATCCGTGCCGATATGAGGCTTATGGAGATAGCGTATCTCCTCCGGAGCACCAGCCCTGATAAAAGCCTCAATGATTTCTCCCATCAAGGGGTCATTTATGCGGGTGGTGAGCTTGCCATCGGAAAAGGTGCCTGCGCCTCCCTCACCGAACTGCACATTGGACTGAAGCTTCAGCCCGCCCCCTTGCCAGAAAGATTCAATATCTTTGGTGCGGGTATCGACATCCGCTCCCCGCTCCAGCACCAAAGGCCGATAACCTGCCCTGGCCAAGGTCAGCGCCGCAAACATGCCTGCGGGACCAAAGCCCACCACTGCAGGAGGCAGCTCTCCCTGCCCGGGAGCAGGAAAATTCCTTTCAGTCAGGGGCTGAGGCACTATGATTTCCAGATTCTTGTCCTTTTTCAGCTTGCCCCTGAGCTTCTTTTCATGGGCAGGTGCTATTTCTACATCCAGCATATAGGTGAACTGGATGGGAGCCCCACGATAGCGGCGGGCATCTATGGCCTTACGCACAATTACCACCCCAAGCACAGCCTGGGGTGGTAATCCGAGACGCTTAGCCACAAGGACGGACAGGTCCGCCTCCTCAGTGAGAGGCACCTGCATATTCTTGATTCTAAGCAATGTTATCTTCACTCCATCTTGTATTGACTTACTGACTCTTCTCCGGCTCATCGGCCTTCCTGATTTCCAGATAAACAGTAACCTCCTTGTTGGTCACTGTGACGCCTTCGGGAAGTTTCAGCTGCACCTTCCTGCTGGTGGATTTGCCCAAATCTGCCAGATTGACAGGCTCCGTATCCACAGAAGTGATCTGGGCCAGGGTTTCCTCAGGTCCTGCAATCTCAATCTTCACCGGGTCCACCTTCACTCCGGACAGCACCAGTCCCCGATGCATCTCCCCTACAGTGACAGCCTTGATATTGACTACTTTCTTAGTCAGTCCCCGGGCCAGCTGCACATCTGCCTGCACGGAGGAAGGCCGCACCGTAACGCCGCTTACCTCCCTGCCGTCTGCATTGATGGGCGTGAGAGGCACCTGGAGGGTGAAATCTGTGCCATTGCCGGAGAGGCCCACATAGCCTATCACCCGGCTTACCTCATCCAGCAGGGACTTGGGCCCCTCCACGCTGACCACGCTGGCAGTCTGAGTGACCCTGGCCACAGTAGTACCTGGAGCTGTAGCTCCCGTGACAATGAGCTCTGCCTTGAACTGGCGGCTCTCAATCTTATCCAAAGTCACTTCCACAGTCTCCGGCTGCACTTCCACTAACTCAAAGCCCTGCGGCATATTGGTATGCACCCGGTAAGCCTTCCTGCCGTCACTGGCACTATCCAAGTCCACATAGGCCTCAAAATCATCTTCTGTAGCATTCACGAACATGGAGCGGGGGCCCCGCACCTTCAGCTTCACTGCTCCTGTTTCCTGGGACACCTTGTACCCCTCAGGAGCATTCATGATGGTAAGGGGCACAGAAAAGGTGCCCTCAATGGAAGGATTCTGGTCATTCATCACATAGCCCCAAAGCACCAGGGCTACCAGGAAGCAGAGTATCTTGGCAGCCAGATTGCGCCGCACCAGATTTTGCAAGCGTCCAATCATGACTTATTCCTCCAATTCCTGATCATATCCTTGAAGCCCGCTTCAGGAGCTACAAAGGCCGGCCGCAAGACCGCCTTGAGCCTGTCCATATCCAGGTGTCTCATGATATGGCCGTTCTCAGCCACAGAAACAGTCCCCGTTTCCTCACTGACCACTACAATCAGGGCATCGCACTGCTCAGAAAGACCAATAGCTGCCCGATGCCTGGTGCCCAGCTCCGTGGAAAGGCTGCGATTCTCCGTCAGGGGCAGCAGGCAGCCTGCTGCAATGAGCCTCTTTCCCCGAATCACTGCCGCCCCGTCATGCAGCGGCGTATTGGGAATAAACACATTCATGAGGAAATCAGAGGTGATCAGGCCGTCTATCTGTATGCCTGTGGCGCTGATATCATTGAGCCCCATATCCCGCTCAATAACCAGCAGGGCCCCTATCTTGTTGGTGGAAAGCACTTTTACCGCCTTGGCCAGCTCATTTACCACTGAACGGGCCTCATCATAATCCAGCGTAACCGAAGGGGCCAGAAACTTGCCCTGCCCCAGATGTTCCAGAGCACGCCGAAGTTCTGGCTGGAATACAATGGGCAAAGCCACAAAGAGCAGGGTCACGCTCTTCTGCAGGAGCCAGGACATGACATGCAGTTCCAGCCAGCTGCAGATGATGGTGATGCCCAAAAGCACCAGCACACCCTTCACCAGGGTAATGGCCCGGGTATCCTGGAGCATCTCATATACTTTATAAAGGATGACTGCCACAATGAAAATATCTACAGCATCAAGCACCGTAATGGTGGAGAGAATGCCATGGAATCCGCTGGGCAGGGAAAAATCTATAGGCATAACGTAAAACTCCCTATGTAAAATAGCACTAAAAATATTATAGCGCAATAAACCAAGTTTTGCCACCTTCAAACATTCCTATTTATAGGGCATTCTCTTTGACCAGACCAAAATCCTTCCTGTACACTCCTGGTGCACTATGAAAATTCAACGCACAAGAAAAGAGGACTGCCTCACAGCAGTCCTCAGACGCATTTCTATAAGATTTACTTGACTTCCCGAATCCAGCCCTCGGGTCCTTCGATGGTGCCCAGCTGGATGCCGCGCAGGGTATCGTAAAGCTTCTGGGTGACGGGGCCCATCTTCTCCATGCCGCTGGGGAATTCGATGGTCTCATCCTTCCCAACCACCTTGCCCACAGGGGAGATGACAGCTGCCGTACCGCAGAGGCCGCACTCAGCGAAATCCTTCAGCTCGGAGAACTTCACTGGGCGATGCTCCACCTTCATGCCCAGCATGTGCTCTGCCAGGTACACCAGAGAGCGGCGGGTGATGGAAGGCAGGATGCTGTCGGATTTCGGGGTTACCACCGTGCCATCTTTGGTGATGAAGAGGAAGTTGGCGCCACCGGTTTCCTCCACGTAAGTGCGGGTGGCAGAATCCAGGAACATATTCTCGTCAAAACCGTTGTGATGAGCCAGCACATAGGGATGGAGGCTCATGGCGTAATTGAGGCCTGCCTTGATATGGCCCGTGCCATGGGGCGCAGCCCGGTCAAAGTCGCTTACGCAGAGGGTGATGGGCTTGGCACCGCCTTTGAAGTACGGTCCCACAGGAGTGCCAAAGAGACGGAACTGATACTCCTCAGCCGGCTTCACACCAATGACCGGGCTGGAGGCGAACATATAGGGGCGCAGGTACAGGGAAGCATCAGAGCCGTAGGGAGGCACCCATTCCTTGTTGGCTGCCACTACCTGATCCACTGCTTCCAGGAACCTCTCCTTGGGGAAAGCAGGCATTTCCAGCCTTTTGGCTGAATCCACCATGCGCTCTGCATTGAGGTCAGGACGGAAAGTCACAATGCGTCCATCCTTGGTAGTGTAAGCCTTAAGGCCCTCGAAGACCTCCTGGCAGTACTGCAGGATACCTGCACATTCATTGAGGACAATATTGGCATCCTCGGTAAGCACGCCCTCGCCCCACTTGCCATCCTTGAAATTTGCCACATAGCGCTTGGATATCGTACGATAGCTGAAACCCAAATTCGACCAATCCACATCTGCCTTTGCCATACTAATGCCCCTTTTCTGCTAAGGACAGCCCGGAGTTTGCCGGGTCCCCCTATATATAAACTTGACTGATGTTTGTCCACCATTGGCGGAAATGTGAAACATCTTTATCTCATTGAATTATTTTAGGCTAGAAATGTAACATTGTCAATGCCTTTTGAGAACAAACGTCTTTCTATGTCCTTGATGCCCTTCTCCTTGCGCCAGTCCAGGAGTTCCCGGCGGGCCTGAGGCAGTTTTTCGATGATGTCACCTGCCAGCAGGCCTTCCCCCAGCACCTCATAGGCCAGGTCTCCTGCCCTGCCGTGAAGATACGTGCCCAGAAGCGGCATGAAATCCACCTCCGTCTGGGCCGCCAGGCCGGCAATGGTGCCTGCCAGCACATCACCAGTTCCGGCAGTGGCCATGCCAGGATTACCAAGTGTGGAGAAGAAAACCTCCCCTTCCGGATATGCCATCAGCGTACATTCGCCTTTGGCCACCAATACGGCCTTGCAGCCCTTGGCCAGCCGCTGGGCAGCCGGCACCAGATTCCCCCGGAGAGTCTCTGTCTCCACCCCCATCAGCCGCGCCATCTCCCCCAAATGAGGCGTGAGGATAGGGCGTTCCTTGCACTCTGCCAGCACCTCAGGCAGCCGTGCAAAGGCGAAGAGCGCATCTGCATCCAGCACCAGGCGGCAGGGAGTGCGGGTGGAGACAAGCCTCACAAACTCCATGGTCTCCGCAGCCCTTCCCAGTCCCGGCCCCATCAGCAGCACATCAGCCTTATTGGCCAGGGAAAGCACCACCTGCACAGCATCTTCGCCTCCCAAATACCCGGCTTCCGTTTCCGGCAGGGGACAGGTCATGATTTCCTGCACCTGCGCAGCCACTATGGGCTGCTGGCTCTGTGGCACTGCCAAAGTCACCAATCCTGCCCCAATGCGCAGGGCTGCTTTGGCTGCCATGACAGCCGCCCCGGTCATGCCGCGGGACCCGGCCACAATGAGAATGCGGCCACAGCTGCCCTTATGCACATCCCTGGCACGCTCCGGCAACAGGGAGGCCGCCAAATCCTTGTCCAGCATCTGCAAGGACATCTTATCCGAATCAAGCAGCTGGGAAGGCAGGCCAATATCATCCACTACCAACCTGCCCACATAATCTGCCCCCGGGGAGAGCAGCTGCCCCGGCTTGGGCAGGCCCAAAGAAAGGGTAGCCTGGGCTCTTACGGCTGCAGTCTGCACTGCCCCCGTATCTGCCGCCACCCCGCTGGGCATATCTATGGCCATGACAGGCCTTTCCGACTGATTGATTTCCTCAATCAGTTTCAAGGTCTTCTTCCTGAGCTCCCCCACAGCTCCGGTGCCCAGGATGCCATCCACTATACCCTCGGAAAATTTCAGGGCCATGTGGAACCTGTCCCAATCCCTGTCACCGTTCAGCTCGTGCAGTTCCATGCCCATCTTTTCCAAAATGGTGTACATGGCAGCAGCCGAAGGCTTCAGGTTGGCGTGCTCCCCGGCCAGGAAGACTCTCACCCTTGCCCCCTTATTGGCCAGGTGGCGGGCAGCAGACATGGCATCACCACCGTTGTTGCCGCTGCCGGCCACCACGCAGAGGCTCTTGCCCTGCACTCCTCCCAGCATCTCGATGGTCACTTCTGCTGACCTGCGGCCGGCGTTTTCCATGAGCACGATTTCAGGCAGGCTGTAACTGTCTGCCGCCTCCTTGTCTATCCTGTGCATATCTTCTATAAGTCCAAGCTTCATACCATTTCCTCCGCTTATGATTTATTTTTCCATCACACACTGGGCAACAGCATAGTCCCTCGAGTGGCTCAAAGAGAGCCAGACAGACTTTACCCCCCGTTCCTCTGCCAGCTGCCCAAAATAGCCGCTGAGGGTCACCTGGGGACAGCCCAACTCATCAGGCAGGATTTCGATATCCAGCAGGGAGCCATGCCTGAGCCCTGTGCCAAAGGCCTTCAGCACAGCTTCTTTCCCCGCCCAGCGGGCACCATAGCTGGCATATCTGCCTGCTCCCCGCCCCTCGCAGTAAGCTTGTTCCTTTTCCGTATAGACCCGCTTGATGAAGGCGGGACTGGCCGCCTTTTCCACCCGGGTGATTTCAATGATGTCCGTGCCAATGCCAGCAATCAACTATTATTCCTCCGCTTAATCACAAATTAGGAGCCGACAGTACTTGCCGGCTCCTATAGTATACCATTTCAAGGTGAAATCTTGCACCATCAGTTTGCCAGAGCAGGAGGCAAATCTCCAGTATAGGCCTTGCCCGCCATGGTGGGACCGCCAGTGGCACCAGTGGCACCGCTGTCATCGGTGCTGCCAATGCTGCTGTCACCTGTGGTTCCCAGCGTGCTGCTAGCACCTGTAGAAGGAATATTGCCCGTTGCCTTGCTGGTGGGGGGACCGCCCGCAGCGCTCACGCTCTCATTAGGATTGAAGCGATAGTTCCGAGCGATGAAAACTTCCACCCGGCGATTCTGCTGCCTGCCCTCGTCCGTATCGTTGGAAGCAATAGGACGGTATTCGCTGTAGCCCACAGCGCTGAAGCGCTTGGGATTGAGCCTATTGTCCTGGGCGATGATGTACTTCATGAAATTCAGGGCACGACTGGAAGAAAGCTCCCAGTTGGAAGGAAACTGAGCCGTGTTGATGGGCACGTTGTCCGTATGACCGGAGATGACCACCCGCTCGGGAAGAGTAGCCAAAAGACCCGCTATCACAGGGGCAATCTTCTGGGACTCAGCCACCAGCTGGGCAGACCCCGAAGGAAACAACGCCCGCTCTTTGATCCTTATCATCAGACCATCTTCGGAAAGCTCTGTGGTTAGCTTATCTTTAAGATTGTTGGCCTCTATATATTCCTCCATCTGCCGCTGCACTTCCTCCAGGCTCTGGTTTTCCTGGATATAGGCAGAGTTGCCCGCATCCTCATCACTTGGCATCTCAGCACGGCGCCCCGGATTCGGGCCCATGGCGTCAAAGAAGGAGGGGCCGCCGGAGTTGAAGGCTGCCGTGAAGGCCTGGGCCATCTGCTTGAGCTTCGTCTGGTCAGTCTGTGAGATAGCGAACAGCGCTATGAAAAGAGCCAGCAGCAGGGTCATCAGGTCAGAATAAGGCAGGAGCCAGGGCTCACCTTCATGTTCTTCGTGTGGCGGTTGATGTTTTTTCTTAGCCATCTAATCACTCCTTCTTCAACCCTTCGCGTTCGGACTGAGGAATGAATACCATCAGTTTCGCTTCAATAGCCGTAGGAGAATCACCGGCCTGCAGGGAAAGGATGCCTTCAATGATCATGCGCTTCTCGCTGACTTCTGCCTTGGACAGCAGCTTCAGCTTGTTGGCCATGGGCAGATAAACGACGTATGCGGTGAAGATACCGAGGATGGTTGCCACGAAAGCTGCTGCGATAGCGTGGCCCAGCTTGTTGATATCGTTCAGGTTGCCCAGTGCTGCGATAAGGCCGATAACGGCGCCAAGCA
This sequence comes from Selenomonas sp. KH1T6, assembly GCF_900108415.1. Taxonomy (NCBI): domain Bacteria; kingdom Bacillati; phylum Bacillota; class Negativicutes; order Selenomonadales; family Selenomonadaceae; genus Selenomonas; species Selenomonas sp. KH1T6. Next base: position 178,264 of record NZ_FNWN01000002.1, on the reverse strand, counting down.
CACCAAGGGTAGGCGCGTAAAGTCCTGCCTGCTCCAGCATGGCACGGCCTTCGGCGTGGCGTTCCTGCATGACAGCCAGTTCTGCATCAAGCACGTCGCTGACGAACTCCGGATCCATGCCGTCAATGACCATGCCCAGACCTGTCCGGAAGAAAGGGTCCTCGATTTCCTGCACCTTGCCCTCAAGGGCCAGGATGCCTTCACGGCGGGCAATCTGGGAAAGCTCGATGAACATGCTCAGAAGTTCCGCTTTCTCATGCAGGGCCGGCTTGAAGTAAACCATCTTGACAATCTTGGGCAGGGACTTGAGCTGCTTCATATTGAAGGCAGTGAACAAGCAGGAGAAGGTACCGCAGATAATGATCAGGAATGCCGCAGGGTTATTCAGTGAGCTGATGGGCGCACCCTTGATGATCATACCTACGAAGACGGAGATAAGACCGCCTATTGCGCCTATAACTGTTGATATTTCCAAGATAAAAGCCCCCCTAACCTTCTGTCGTTATTGAAGGAAAATCATCTAAGCTATAACGTGCTTACGCTTACTTGTATAATTCCTTGCAAAGGGCAAAAATCCTACCAGAGGAGAGGAAAAAAATTTTTTTACGGAGCAACAATAATTTTTTATTATTATATCATTTATGTGTGTAAAGTATGATATAATAAATAAAAGATAAAGGAGATTTATGTCTACAAAGAAAGAAGCGATTGCATGGAACTCAGACAACTCGAATATTTCCAGATGGCCAGCCGTCTGCGGAATATCACCCGGGCTGCGGAAAGGCTGCGCGTCTCCCAGCCCAACATCACGGTCGCTATCAAGAAGCTGGAAGCAGAACTGGGCATCCAGCTTTTTGACCGGAGCCAGAAACAGCTGTCCCTGACCCCGGAGGGAGCCGTCTTCCTCAACCGTATCGAGCTTGCCCTGCGTAACATCCAGGACGCAGTGCTGGAGGTCAATGACTACAAGCAGCTGCAGAAAGGCACCATCAAGATTGGCATACCTCCCATGATGGGCGCCTACCTCTTTCCCAAGATTTTCTCCAGCTTCCAGAAACGCTACTCACATCTGGAAATCTTCCTGCATGAAGAAGCCTCCATGTCCATCCGGGAACAGCTGGAGCGGGACGAGCTGGACTTCGGCATCATCATCATCTCCGGTGCCTCCCAGAGCCTCCAGCTCCTGCCCATGTCCCGGAACCAGATTGTCTGTTGCGTACCGGAAACCAGTCCTCTGGCCCAGAAAAAAGCCATCAGCCTCCAGGATGTAGCAGACTCCAGCATGGTCATGCTGAAAGAGGGCAGTTTCCTCAGACAGCTCATCCTGGGCAAACTTGAAGATGCAGGCGTCAAGCCCAACATCGTCCTGGAGTCCAACCAGGTAGGAACTCTCAAAGGTCTGGTAGCCTCCGGCGTGGGTCTTGCTTTCCTGCTGGACATGGTGGTGGAAGGCACGCCGGGCGTGAAGGTCATCCCCCTGGCCGAGCCCCTCTTCGTGGATGTGGGCCTGGCCTGGAAAAAAGACCGCTACATTTCCAAGGCCGCCCAGTCTTTCATCGATTTCTGCAAAGAAATCCTCAAACAGAAAAACGACGACTGATTTTCCAACCTAAAAAGCTCCACAAGCTGCTTTGCAGACTGTGGAGCTTTTCTCATGCTATTTTCTTACTTATTAGTAGAGAAGATGTGCCATGACATAACCGACGCAGCAGCCGGAGCCGACACCGATAAGGCCAGGAATCATGAAGCTGTGGTTCAGGATGTACTTGCCAATGCGGGTAGTGCCGGAACGGTCAAAGCCGATGCAGGCCAGGTCGGAAGGATAGGTGGGCAGGAAGAAATAGCCGTAGCAGGCGGAAATGAAGGACAGCACAAGGACGGGATCCATGCCAACATTCAAGGCCATGGGTACCACGATGGCGATAGCTGCGCCCTGGGAGTTCACCAGCTTGGAGGTGAGGAAGGCCAGCACGGCGTAAGCCCAAGGATAATTCTGCACTGCGTTGCCCAGGAATTCCTTCAGGAAAGCCATGTGATGAGCAAAGAAAGTATCTGCCATCCAGGCAACGCCGTAAACGGAAACCAGAGCAACCACGCCGGAGCGGAACACCTGGCTGTTGCCTACATCCTTAGCCTTGACCTTGCAGGTCACGAGGATTGTAGCTGCCACAAAGAGCATGACCATCTGGATGACCTGCACCATGGAAACAGGCTTCATAACGCCCTTGGCATCCGGGAAGTGCGGCAGCAGGGAGCTGACGTTGCCTAGAATGGCAATGACCACGATGCCTGCCAGGAAGATATACATGGCACGATAATACTCAGTGGGCAGTTCCTTGTCCAGCAGGCTCTCCGTATCGCCGTACACGTAAGCCTTGTTCTCAGGATCCTTGATGAATTCCTGGAAGCGCTCATCGTCAGCCAGTTCCTTGCCGCGACGATAGCTCCAGAGAGCTGCGAAGAACACGCCCAGGCCGGTAGCAGGCACGGAAACCATCAGCACCTGCAGCAGGGAGAATTCACTGCCTGCCCCTGCCAGGAAAGCCACGATAGAAACCACGGCCACAGAAGCAGGAGAAGCGCAGATACCCATCTGGGAAGCCACGGAAGCAACTGCCATGGGACGTTCCGGACGGATGTTCTGCTTGATAGCCACATCATAGATGATGGGGAACAAGGTGTAGACCGCATGGCCCGTACCACAGAGGATGGTAAGGAACCAGGTGGTCATGGGTGCCAGGATGGTGACGTACTTGGGATGGCCGCGCAGGAGTTTTTCTGCATACTTCAGCATGACCGTCAAGCCGCCGGAAGTCTGGAGGAAACCCGCGCAAGTAACCACCGCCATGATGATGAGCATGACATCCACAGGCGGTTTGCCCGGCTTATAACCGAACACGAAAGTAAAGATGACCAGACCGATGCCACTGATGACTGCCAGGCCGATGCCGCCGTGACGGACGCCGACCACCAAACATGTCAGCAGTACAATAAAACCGAGTAGCATTTCCATAAACTTTCTCTCCCCTTTTTCTAGAAGCTACACATAGATAAGATTCCTTGCCCTGCTATTTCGCCATGAGAAAATGCATTTCCTCTTTTCCTGAAAAAATATTTTATCTTTTCATAAGAATCATAATAAATAATCATAGCAGGACAGGACACACATAAATCCCTTGGGTATTATAACGCCCTTGTTCAGATTTCGCCGAAAGGCAAAATATTCCCACTAGCGTTTCAATAGCCCAGAAGATATTTCCCCCAATATCTCCTAGGCTATTATACACCCATGATTATGAAAAAGTAAATAATACTTATAGGAAAATCTTACAGCATAATTATGATTTATCTTATGTTAATTGCAGCTAATTATAGCTATAATATTTTCATAATAGGGTCTTGCAAAGATATAACCTTATGTTATAATAACCTCAAAAGTTCATTGAGATTCATTATCTTATTTTCCTTTTTCTTTCTATTTTCTTAGGAGGCATTTATGGCAACCATCAATGACAATTACCTGAAATTGCCCGGCAGCTACCTCTTTGCCGAGATTGGCAGGAGAGTGGCAGCTTATAAAGAAGCCCATCCCCAGGCAGACATCATCCGCCTGGGCATTGGCGACGTGACCCAGCCCCTGCCCCCCGCCTGCATCGAGGCCATGCACAAGGCAGTAGATGAGCTTGCCAAAGCAGAGACCTTCAGAGGCTACGGCCCTGAGCAGGGCTACAGCTTCCTGACGGAAGCTATCCTCAAGAACAACTATGAGCCCTACGGCCTGCACTTCGGCACCGATGAGATCTTCGTCAGCGACGGCTCCAAGAGCGACTGCGGCAATATCCAGGAAATCTTCGGCCTGACGGACAAAGTTGCCATTACAGACCCGGTTTACCCTGTTTACCTTGACACCAACGTCATGGCCGGACGCACAGGCGAACTTCAGGAAGACGGCCATTTTGAGGGCGTCACCTACCTGCCCTGCACCGCAGAGAACAACTTTGCCCCGGAGCTGCCTCAAGAACACGTGGACATGATCTACCTCTGCTGCCCCAACAACCCTACTGGCACCACCCTCTCCCATGCCGAACTGAAAAAATGGGTGGACTACGCTAAAAAAGAAGATGCCGTAATCCTCTTTGATGCCGCCTATGCCGCCTACATCACGGAAGACGATGTGCCCCGCACCATCTATGAGATCGGGGGAGCCACGGAAGTTGCCATTGAGTTCCGCTCCTTCTCCAAGACCGCTGGCTTCACGGGCACCCGCTGCGGCTACACCATCATCCCCAAGGGTGTCACCGGCAAAGCCGCCGACGGCAGCCGGGTGGATTTCAACCGCCTCTGGAACCGCCGCCACACCACCAAGTTCAACGGCACCGCCTACATCGTCCAGCGGGGTGCTGCCGCCATCTACACGGAGGAAGGCAAGGCCCAGGTAAAGGAAACCATCGCCTACTACATGGAAAATGCCCGCCTGATCCGCGAAGGACTCAAGGCCGCAGGCATCGAGGCCTACGGCGGCATCAACGCTCCCTACATCTGGCTCAAGACGCCGAACAACATGCCCTCCTGGGACTTCTTCGACAAGCTCCTGACCGAAGTCAACATCGTGGGCACCCCCGGCGCCGGCTTCGGCCCCTGCGGCGAAGGCTACTTCCGCCTTACCGCCTTCGGCGGCAGGGAGAATACCCTGAGAGCCGTAGAACGCATCAAGAAAATGAAAATCTAAAAGAAGGAAACACTTATTCCCATGTAGAATGTAATAGTATATGATTCGCATATATTCTACACCAGGGAGGAACAGCATTATGAAGAAGAACATGAAGCTCTTTATTGTGCTCAAGGTAGAGTATGGCGCAGGCGAGGAGAACGCCTTCTCTGAGATCCTGCAAGTCACCTCCAGCAAGAGCACAGCCGAGACCTTCAAAGCCCACTATGAGGAGCAGTTCGAAGAGCAAATACACCCCAAGAACGGGAAAAAATGGGTTTCCATCCACATGCACCAGACCCTCATCCAAATAGACGATGAAATCATCGCCCCGGAATGGTTCATCCGGTTCCTGGATGGCAAGACTTTAAAGGATCATTTCTAGGATCTTCTGCCCTTTCCTGAACTCCTGAAAACTTTTTTCAAATAATGCTTGCTTTTCTTTCCAAGGTAATGTATACTATTATTCGTTGTCGGGATGTGGCACAGTTTGGTAGCGCGCATCGTTCGGGACGATGAGGCCGCAGGTTCGAATCCTGTCATCCCGACCATTCTTGAGAGTTCGGAGGACGCGAAAGCGTCCTCTTTTTGTATTTCAACTTATTTCCACACAAAAAGAAGCTGTGAAAAGGTATGCAGAGGACATACTTTCTCACAGCTTCTTGTGGTATAGCATCATTCTTTATAGGCCAAATCGTTTTCCTGGCAGAACTCCCTGGCGGCTTCCAGCATGGACTGCCGGAAATGCTCTTCCCAGGCCTTCTGCAACAGCAGTCGCTTGACCTGATGGCGGAACCTGGTGGAGGCGCCAGCACCCTGCAGAGCTTCCTGCAGGCGTTCGCGGACCCCCTCACGGGCATTTTCTGCAAAGGAGAGCATGAATTCCCGCTCCCGCTCGTCAAGGAGGTTCGGCAAGGGCAGATAATGCTCCCAGTCTTCCTCTATCTCGAAGACGTGAGCTTCCGCCTCGGCTTCATCCATATCGTCCCGCAAAAGGATTACCTCTCCTTTTTCAAGGTCGACATAGCCCTGCCTCACATCAGACTGCTCTAATGCTCTGGCCAGTTCGTGCAGATTTATTTCCATAGATCTTACTCTGCATCGAAGAGGGGCAGAGCCTCAAGGAAGATAATGTCGTCACGCTTGGAGGCATCACCCTCAGCCAGCACGCAGGCTTCGCCGATAACGGTGCCGCCCACCTTGTCCACCAGATTCGTCAGAGCCTTCATGGAACCGCCGGTGCTGATGACATCATCCAGCAGCAGCACCTTCCTGCCCTTGATGCGCTCGATATCAGCATCCATCAGGCAGAGCATCTGCTTGCCCTTGGTGGTGATGGAAACATCGTCCACCCAGACAGGATTTTCCATATAGGCCTTGATAGACTTGCGGGCCACCACGAAATAAGGCATGCCCATTTCCTTGGCCAGCTGGGCTGCCAGGGGAATGCCCTTGGTCTCAGCAGTCAGGATGATCTCCGTATCAGCAGGCACCTTCTTGGCCAGCTCCCTGGCACAGGCATCCACCAGTTCCACATCTCCCAGCATGATGAAGCCGGCAATGGCCAGCTTGTCAGTGACGTTGAGGATGGAAAGCCTTCTCTTTACCCCTGCCACTTCTAAATCATAGAATCTATTTGCCATATTGCACCTCTCACTTTATCGCAACTTATTTTGCAACAAGATTGTATTGTAGCACTTCCACTTAATTTTTGCCAGTGGCAAAATGGCTTTCTGTGCTTTTTTCCTTCTTGGGCCCTCTTTCTTTGGCCACAGACAGCATGAGCTTGATGCGGTTCAGCTGGTTGACCTCGGAGGAACCTGCATCGCAGTCGATGGCAGTGAGGTTGGCCCCCGGGTAGCTGGCCCTGAGCTCATGGAGCACGCCCTTGCCCGTGATATGGTTGGGCAGGCAGCCGAAGGGCTGCAGGCAGATGACGTTGGGAACCCCTTCATCAATGAGCTTCACCATCTCGCCGGTGAGGAACCAGCCCTCCCCTGCCATATTGCCCAGGGACACATGGCGGGAAGCCAGCCTGGCTGTCTCGTAGATGGAGCGTGGTGCCAGGAAATGCCGGCTCTGCTCCAACGCCTTCTTCATGGGATGGCGGAAGAACTCCAGGAGACGGATGAACATCTTGCTGAAGACCTGCTCCTTGTAAGAGCCTGACAGCAGCTTACGCTTGGCAATGGCATCGTAGGCGGTATAGAGGAAGAAGTCCACGAAGTCCGGCATGACCACCTCGGCTCCTTCGTCCATGAGGACTTGCTCAAGATGATTGTTGGCCACGGGATGGTATTTCACCAGGATCTCCCCTACCACGCCCACCTTGGGCTTCCAAAGCTCCTCATCAATGGGCAGATGGTCAAAATCCCTGACCAGCGCCTTCATGTTCTTCCGATACTTCCACCAGCTGCCGTGCCGGATCTCTTCCTTGGCCCGCTCCAGCCACTTGTTATACAGGGCCTTGGTGCTGCCAGCGGTGAGTTCGTAGGGCATCATGCGGTTCTTCACATTCATCAGGGCATCGCCGTAAACGGCGGCCTTTATGACATCCACCAGCATCTCCCGGGTCAGCTTGAAGTCGTCAGTCTCATCCGGCAGTCCCATGCAGGCAAAGACAGGTACCTGGGGGAACCCGGCGTATTTCAGCGCCTCGCGCAGCACGCCGATGTAGTTGGTGGCGCGGCAGGCACCGCAGGTCTGGAACAGCACGATGCTGGTGTGGTCAGAGTCGCAGAGCCCGTCCTTCAGGGCCGAAATCAGCTGCCCGATGACCACGATGGCCGGGTAGCACATGTCGTTGTTCACATACCTGAGGCCCACATCCGTGGTCTGCCTGTTGGGCATGGGCGGAATCATCACATTGTAGCCATACTTCCGCAGGGCTGTCTTGATGAGCTCGAAATGGATAGGCGCCATCTGGGGTGCCAGGATAGTATGGGTAGCCTTGCAGTCTGCCGTGAAATGCGGCCTCTCGATGGGCTTCACCTCACGATAGGGCAGGGGCTTCCTGCGGGCCAGAGCCGCCATCAGGGAGCGCAGGCGGATGCGGGCCGCCCCCAGATTGGACACTTCGTCCAATTTGATCATGGTGTAGATGCGGTCATGGGCTTCCAGGATATCCTTGGTCTGCCCGGTAGTCAGGGCATCAAGGCCACAGCCGAAAGAACTCAGCTGGATCAGCGTGAGGTTCGGATGCTCTGCCACGAACTGGGCCGCCCGATAGAGACGGGCATGGTAGCTCCACTGGTTCACAATGCTGAGCTTCTGGGCCTTGATGGGCAGATGGCAGACCGCATCCTCGGAGAGGATAGGCAGTTTGTAGGACTGGATCATTTCGGCAATGCCGTGATTGATTTCCGGGTCAACATGATAGGGACGCCCCACCAGCACAATAGCCTGCTGGCCCGTTTTCTCAATATGCTCCAAAATGCTGGCACCAAAGGCCCGCACATCCTCGCGATACTTAGCAAGTTCCCTGTAGCCTGCCGCCACTGCCGTCTTGATTTCCTGCTTGCTGAGGCCCTCATGGCTGCCCAGCTCCTCATAAAGGCGCTGCACCATGCGCTTCTCATCGTCCAATGGCAGGAAGGGCTGAAGGAAATCTATCCCTTCCTCCTTCAGAATATCCATGTTGCCACGGATATTCTCCGCATAGGAAGCCACGATGGGACAGTTGAAGTGATTGTCCGACTGGCACTGGTCATCTGCCATATTGTAAGGCTCGCAGGGATAGAAAATCTTCTTGACTCCCTTTTCCACCAGATCCATGATATGGCCATGCACCAATTTGGCCGGGTAACAAAGGGAATCCGAAGGAATAGTGGCCATGCCCTTGTAGTACATCCTGGCGCTGGATTTGCCCGAGAGCACCACCTCATAGCCCAGCTCCGTGAAGAAAGTGAACCAGAAGGGATAGTCCTCATACATATTCAGCACCCGGGGCAGGCCGATGCGCCCCCGCTTCGCGCCTTCATTGGGCGCATAAGCCTTGAAGAGGCGGTCGTACTTGTAAGCATAGATATTTGGCACTTCATGTGTGGCCTTGCTGCCCCCGGCCCCCCGCTCACAGCGGTTGCCAGTGAAATACTTGCCCCCGTCCGGGAACTTCTGCATGGTCACCAGGCACTTGTTGCCGCAGCCCTGGCAGCGGTAAGAGCTGGTAGCTACGGTAAACTCTGCCAGTTCTTCCGAGGAAAGCAGCTGTGACTTCTCCTCGGGGCGTTCATCAGCCTCCAGAGCCAGGATAGCCGCACCATAGGCCCCCATGAGTCCCGCAATATCCGGACGGATAACCTCACGGTCAAGCAATTTCTCCATGCAGCGCAGCACAGCATCATTGTAGAAAGTGCCCCCCTGCACCACAATGTGGTCACCCAAGGTGGAGGTATCCTTCAGCTGCATGACCTTGAAGAGGGCATTCTTGATGACTGAGAAGGCAATGCCGGCGGAAATATCCGCCACCTCTGCCCCTTCCTTCTGGGCCTGCTTCACCTTGGAATTCATGAAGACAGTGCAGCGAGTACCCAGGTCTACAGGAGCCTTGGATTCAATAGCCCTCTCGGCAAACTCTGCCGCCGTCATGTGCAGGCCCTCGGCAAAGTTCTGGATAAAGGAGCCGCAGCCTGCCGAACAGGCTTCATTCAGGGTGATATTTCCGATATTGCCGTCCTTGACGAAGAAGCACTTCATATCCTGCCCGCCGATATCCAGCACGAAGGTGACTTCGGGGCAGAATTCCTGGGCCGCCCGCAAATGGGCGAAGGTCTCCACCTCGCCCCCGTCAGCGTGGACAGCGGCCTTCACGATGGCCTCGCCGTAACCGGTAGTCAGCACCCCTGCAATATAAGCACTTTCCGGCAGGGCCTTGTAAAGTTCCTTCAGCTCTCCTACCACTGTCTGGAGGGGAGAACCCTGATTGCTGCCGTAGGAAGTGTAGAGAATTTCCTTTTCCAGGCCAATGGCCGTGATCTTGGTGGTGGTGGAACCTGCGTCAATGCCCACGTAAACGGGACCGGCGTAGGAAGAAAGCTCTCCCCGCTTCACCTTGTCCCTGTCGTGGCGGGCCTTGAACTCCTTGTACTCGGCAGGAGTATCAAAGAGGGTGAAGTCTGCCTTGCGGGTCTCGGCAGCAGCTGCCTGGGCCGCGCCTTTGATGCAGGCGTCCAGTTTTTGGGTGTCAATGACCTGCGCCTCTTCGGAAAGAGCAGAGCCCATGGCCACGAAGTAGTTGCCATAGTCCACCTTTACCACATGGTCATCGTCCAGCTTCAAAGTCTCAATAAAGCGTTTCTTCAACTCCGGCAGGAAGTGCAGCGGCCCTCCCAGGAAAGCCACCTTGCCCGCAATGGGACGCCCCTGGGCCAGATTGCCGATGGTCTGGTTCACCACCGCCTGGAAGATGGAAAGAGCAATATCCGCCTTTTCCGCTCCGTCATTCATAAGGGCCTGGATGTCCGTCTTGGCAAAGACACCACAGCGGGAGGCAATGGTATAGATCTGCCTGCCCTTTTCTGCCAGAGCGTTCAGCCCCGGAGCATCCGTGGACAAAAGAGAAGCCATGTGGTCGATAAAAGACCCGGTGCCCCCTGCGCAGACGCCGTTCATGCGCTGCTCCGGCGCATCGCCGAAATAAGTGATCTTGGCATCCTCGCCGCCCAGCTCAACCACCGTATCGGTCTGGGGAATCAGCTCCTTCACTGCCGCAGCGCAGGCAATGACCTCCTGCACAAAGGGCAGGCCAATACGCTGGGCAATGCCCATGCCTGCAGAGCCCGTGAGAGCAAAGGAAAACTTCTTCTCCCCCACCACTTCCTTGAGGTGCGTGAGGTTTTCCTGCAAAGCATTGCCAATTTCTGAAAAGTGACGGGCATAGTTCTTGTAGAGTATCTTCTTTTCGTGGTCCATCACCACCAATTTGATGGTGGTAGAGCCCACATCAATGCCCACCTTCAGTATTGAGTCCATGTTTACACCACCTAGTATTACGGGAATTTCTTGTAGAACTTAGTTCTATAAAGCATGACTAAGAAGCCCTTTTACAGGCTCTTTTCATATTTTATACCATGTCAAGGCTGCCTGTCTAGTAATTTTAAGGGAGAGCGACACCATCCTGCGCTCTCCCTTAAAGATTCTTGTATTTGTTCAGTTAAGCCACGCCAACGCTGACAAGCCTGCTGCCAGCAGCACCATCAGGATCACCGCCGCATAGTCCAGCCTGGTCACCGCCAGAGCCTTCATCTGCGTCCTGCCCACGCCGCCGCGGTAGCAGCGGGCTTCCATAGCCAGAGCCAGTTCATCAGCCCTGCGGAAGGCAGAGAGGAACAGGGGCACCATGATGGGCACCGCTGCCTTGATGCGGGTGGCAAGGCCGCCGGAGGAAAAATCCACTCCTCTGGCCTGCTGGGCTTTCATGATACGGTCTGTTTCCTCTATCAGGGTAGGCACGAACCGCAGGGCTATGGTCATCATCATGGCCAGCTCATGGGCGGGCACGCCAAAGCGGCGAAAAGGCGACAACAATGCCTCCATGGCATCTGTCAGCTTCACAGGGCTGGTGGTGAAAGTCAGCAGGGAGCTGAGGAGTATCAGGAGCACCAGCCGCAGGCAGATGAAGCTGCCCCGGGAGATGCCCTCCTGGGTGATGGCCACAGGCCCCAGCTTCGCTACTTCCTCTCCCGGCGTGCCCAGCAGGTGGATGATGAAGGTCAGCACGATGATCCATAGCAGAGGCCTGATGGACTTCAGGAGCACCAGCACAGGCACCCCCGAAGCCAGCATCAAAAGCCCCGTCAGCAAAATGAGGGCACCATAGGCAAACCAGTTGCTGAAGATGAAGATTTCCGCCATCAATAACAGCAAAAGCATGATTTTCACTCTGGGGTCCAGCCGGTGCAAAAGAGACCTGCCAGGATAATACTGGCCTATGGTGATATCGCTAAGCACGTTTTTTCAGCCCCCTTTCCACTGCCTTGACCGCATCCTTGAAATTGCGCACAGGCATTTCCGCTGCCAGCCCCGCCTCCTGCAGCTGCTCCATGAGCAGCAAAAGCTCCGGCGGCTCCAGGCCGGCCTCCGCCAGGATATCCCAGCACTTGAAAACTTCCAAAGGACTGCCGGAGGCAGTAAGCCGCCCCTCCTGCAGCACAAACATCTCATCTGCCAGCCGCAGTATATCGTCCATGGCATGGGATACCAGGATGATGGTCATGGGCTCCCTGTCTCCCGTGCCCTTCTGCAAATCAGTTATCATCTGCAGCAGGGACTCCCTGCCCCTGGGGTCAAGGCCCGCCGTAGGCTCGTCCAGAATCAGATATGCGGGATTCAGCGCCAGGACACCCGCAATGGCCACCCGCCGCTTCTCGCCGCCAGACAACATGAAGGGGGATTTCTGCCCAAACTTTTCATAGTCCAGTCCCACCAGTTCCAGGGACTCCTTCACCCGGGCCGAGATTTCCTCCTCAGAAAGCCCCTGATTCTTGGGACCGAAGGCCACATCAGCTTCCACGGTTTCCTCGAAAAGCTGCTGCTCGGGGTACTGGAAGACGATGCCAATCCGGCGGCGGGCCAGCACAGCCTGTTTCTTCCCTTCCTTATCCCTGGCGTTCAGCTTCACACCCTCCACCATCACCTCGCCTGAGGTAGGCGGGAGCAGTCCTGCCATCAGCTGTATCAGGGTGGACTTGCCGGAGCCCGTATGTCCCGCTATGGCGTAAAGCCTGCCCTGCTCAATGGTGAGATTTATCCCCATCAGTGCCTGCCGTTCCATGGGGGTGCCGGGCATATAAGTGTAGCTGACATTTTTCAGTTCAATGGACATGGCCCTTCCCCCTCAACGCCTGCAGGCTTGCCAACAATTCTTCTGCCGTGAGTATGCCCGGCTCCTGGGGCAGGGGAATGCCAGCTTTCCGCAGCCGCTCTGCCAGCTCCCCTGCCATAGGCGCCTCCAGCCCCAAAGCCTTCAGTTCCTTCGTGCGCACGAAGATTTCCCGGGGAGTGCCTTCCATCACAGCCCTGCCCTGGTCCATGACCAGCACCCGCTGGGCTGCCATGGCTTCTTCCATGAAATGAGTGATGAGAATGACCGTTAGCCCCTTTTCCCGGTGCAGCCTCTTCACCACTTCCAGCACTTCCTTGCGGCCCTGGGGGTCAAGCATGGCAGTAGGTTCGTCCAGCACCAGGCAGTCAGTCTCCATGGCCAGGGCCCCCGCAATGGCCACCCGCTGCTTCTGCCCGCCGGACAGGAGATGAGGCGCCCGCTTCCTGAAACGGGCCATGCCTACTGCCTGCAAGGCATTCATAACCCGCTGGCGGATTTCCATAGGCTCCACCCCCAGATTCTCCGGGCCGAAGGCCACATCGTCCTCCACCACAGCAGCAATGAGCTGGTTGTCCGGGTTCTGGAAGACCATGCCCACCTTGCTGCGGATTTTCCACAGCTCATTTCTCTCCGCAGCGTCTGCCGTAGAAAGGCCTTCTATCCGCACCTGACCGGAGCTTGGCAGCAGCAGCCCATTGAGATGACGGGCCAGGGTGGACTTGCCGGAGCCATTGGCCCCCAGTACTGCCACGAACTCTCCCTGCTCTATGGAAAGATTCACCTTATCCAGAGCTTTGTGAGCTGCTCCGGCAGCACCCTGATAAACATGTTCAAGATTCTCAATCTCTATAAAGGCTCCCAACCAGGTCCCCCCTCAAAAAGAAAACCGCTGCCGCCTGCCCCCACTGGGGAAAGCGACAGCGGCAATAGTGCAATTACCCTTGTATTATGTCACCGCCAAAGGCAGGTTGTCAACCATATAGCAAAGATAAACTTGACAAATTCACTGCTCAAATCCTGCTCCTGCCCACCTCATCAAAGGTACGGGTAATGCTCTCGGAGGGAGCCTTGTCCATGAAGCTCACCACATAGATGGCAATCAGGGAGAACAGGAAGCCGGGCACGATCTCGTAGAGGCCCAGCCAGGCGAACTGCTTCCAGATGAGGACGGTGAGGCCGCCCACCACGATGCCTGCCAGCACGCCGTTCCTGGTTGTCCTGCGCCAGAACAGGGACATGAGCACAGCGGGGCCGAAGGCGGCGCCGAAGCCGGCCCAGGCGTAGGACACCATATCCAGGATGAAGCTGTTGGGATTCAGGGCAAAGCCGATGGCCATGGCCGCAATGGCCAGCACAGAAATGCGGCTGACCCAGACCAGTTCCTTTTGCTCTGCCTTGCTATTTATGATGGAACGATAAAAGTCCTGCGACACGGCAGAAGCCGCCACCAGCAGCTGGGAAGATGCGGTGCTCATGATGGCTGCCAGCACTGCTGCCAGTATCATGCCAGCTATGGCGGAGGGGAACATGGTATTGGTCATCACCAGGAACACCGTCTCACGGTTTGCTTCCGTCAGTGGCTCGGTGAGGAACACGGAGCCCACCATGCCCACGGCCAGGGCCGCAGCCAGGGAAAGCACCACCCATACCATGGCAATATTGGTAGCCTGGGGAATGTCCTTGGTGCTCTTGATGGCCATGAAGCGCACGAGGATGTGGGGCTGGCCGAAATAGCCGATGCCCCAACCCATCAGGGAGATGATCTCCAACGCCGTGATGGTGCTGCCGTCCACCTTCTGGAAAGGCTCGAAAAAGGAAGCATGGTAGGTATTGATAGCCTCAATCGTAGCTCCCGGCCCCCCCAGGAGCATCATGGCAAAGAGTGGCACAATCAAAATGGCGAAGAACATCATCACACCCTGAATGAAGTCCGTACGGGACACTGCCAAAAAGCCCCCGGTGAGGGTGTAAAACACCACCGCCCCGGCAGACAGCAGCAGGGCATAAGTGTAGTCCATGCCAAAGATAGTCTCAAAGAGCCTGCCCCCGGACACGAAGCCGGAAGCGCTGTAGATGACGAAGAAAATCAGGATAAAGATGGCAGGGATTACCCGCAGGAGACGCGAAGTATCTTCAAAGCGATTCTCCAGAAAATCCGGCAGGGTCAGGGAATTATGGGCCAGCTCCGTGTAAACCCGCAGGCGGGCCGCCACAAAGCGCCAGTTGGCCCAGGTGCCCAGCACTATCCCCAGGGTGATCCACCCGGCATTTAGCCCTGCCACATAGGCAAAGCCCGGCACTCCCATGAGCATCCAGCCGGACATATCCGAAGCCTCGGCAGACAGAGAGGTGACCCAGGCTCCCAGCTTGCGGTTCCCCAGGAAGTAATCGCTCATATTGCGGGTGCGGTGGTAATAATAGACCCCAATGCCCATCATCAGGAGCATATAGACAACGAAGGTAATAATAATAGCTATATCATGTGTCAAAGAATTTCCCCCTTTACATTGATAAAGTTTACAGCATGACACACATTATACCATATTTTTTATATAGAAGCTATATATCTATAAACATAGTATACAGGAGATAAAAATTTTTAAAAATAAATCTTGCATTATGTAAACACTTCATTTATAATAGGCAAGGTTTGTTTCCGATTCAATCCAATTATGTATGATTCGCAGATGGATTTTCAGCAGGCACCTTGTAAAAGTCTCCTCGAAAATTTTCTCTGCGTGCTTTTCGTGCGTAAAAAAACGCACCTACCTATAGGAGGGCAAGTATGAATAAGTATGATGTGGCAATCGTGGGCGGCGGCCCTGCTGGTATCTTTGCGGCCTATGAGCTTTGCCTGAAAAAGCCAGAGCTGAAGATCATCCTGCTGGAGTCAGGCAAGGATATCTATAACCGTGTCTGCCCCATTTCAGCAGGCAAGGTGAAGAGCTGCATCGGCTGCAAGCCCTGCAGCATCATGCGCGGCTTCGGCGGCGCAGGCGCCTTCTCCGACGGCAAGTACAACTTCACCACCCAGTTCGGCGGCTGGCTCAACGAATATCTGGATGACAACGAGGTCATGGACCTCATCAACTATGTGGACAAAATCAACCAGGAACACGGCGCTCCCAGCCAGGTCTTCTCCACAACGAACTCCGATCTCGGCCGCCAGGCCCTGCAGCATGACCTGCACCTGCTGTCTGCCAGCGTCCGCCATCTGGGCACGGAAAACAACCTGAAAATGCTTCAGGCCACCTACGAGCACCTGAAGGATAAGGTGGAGTTCCGCTTTGAGTGCCCTGTGGAGCACATCGATTCCGATGGCAAGGGCACCAATGGCATTACTCTGGAGAGTGGCGAGAAGATTGAAGCCGAGTATCTTATCGTAGCTCCTGGCCGCGCCGGGGCCGAGTGGTTCTCCAACGAGTGCGAGCGCCTTGGCCTCCAGCAGGAAAACAACCGCGTAGACGTGGGCGTGCGGGTGGAGACTCCCGATGAGGTGTGGAACCACATCACCAGCCAGGTATATGAGGCCAAACTGGTGTACCGCACCAAGCGCTACGGCGACTCCGTGCGCACCTTCTGCATGAACCCCCACGGCCATGTGGTCATGGAGAACACCGACGGCATCATGACTGTCAATGGCCATTCCTACAGTGACCCCAAGCTCCAGAGCAAGAACACCAACTTCGCCCTGCTGGTGAGCAACCGCTTCACCGAGCCCTTCAAGGAACCCCATCAGTACGGCAAGCGCATTGCCTCCTTCTCCAATATGCTGGGAGGCGGCATCATCGTCCAGCGCTTCGGCGACCTCATGAAAGGCCGCCGCACCAACGCCCACCGCATGAGCAAGAGCTTCACGGTGCCCACCCTGGCCGCCACCCCCGGCGACCTGTCTCTGGTGCTGCCCAAGCGCCACCTGGACAACATCATAGAGATGATCCAGGCTCTGAACACAGTAGCTCCCGGCATGACCAATGATGATACCCTGCTCTACGGCGTCGAGGTGAAATTCTACAGCTCCCGGGTAGTCCTCACCAATGACCTGGAAACCGAGCACAAGAACATCTTCGCCATCGGCGACGGAGCCGGCGTAACCCGCGGCCTCTCCCAGGCCAGCGCCAGCGGCGTGCATGTAGCAAGGGCTATCTTAGGCAGAATGTAACTTTGCTTATTTAAGCCACGCCTTGCCTTAAACAAAAAATCGGTTTGTACGCATAGTACAAACCGATTTTTTTATGCATCTAATTCCGCAGCCGTAAGGATAGCCTTGACCTTCAGATCCGTATGGACTTCAAGATCTATGAACTCATCATGGACTGTATGTATCATGGGTTTCGCCACAATGCGGCTTTCGGGGATATAGACAATCCTTCCCCGCACCCCATTAGAAAGCTCCACCCAGGTGCCAATCAAGGCCCGGCAGGTCTGCCGCATGAACTGCACCGTATACATCGGGTCCAGTTTCCCTGACATAGTGTCGTCCGCCATAGCCGCAAAAGCATCAAAGGGAGAATACCGGGGCACGAAAGCCCTGTCACTGGCCATGGCATCATAAATGTCCAAGAAGGCAATGATGCGTCCGTTGACAGAAATCTGCTCTCCTTCAAGCCCCTGCGGATAGCCGGAGCCATCACAGCGCTCGTGATGCTGGGCAGCACCATTCAGCACTTCCTGCCGGTTTTCTCCGGCATTTTTCAGCATGGCTATGCCAAACTCCGTGTGCCGCTTGATATAAGCAAATTCCTCTGCTGTCAGGGGATCCGTCTTGTCCAAAAGAGCTCTGTCAATGCTGAGCTTGCCCACGTCATGGAGCAGGCCTGCCAGAGTAAGTTTCTCCCGCCTGTCCTGGTCCCATTCCAGCCAGCTGCCCATCAGGGCTGCCAGAATCCCCACATGAAGACTGTGGTGAAAAAGATATGCCCCTGCCCTCTCCATATTGTGTATCTGGGAGATAGCCTTGGCACCATCTGGGGCCAGGTCATGGTTGATATCTGCCACAATGACATCCAGAAGGCCTCTGTCCAGCCTCCCCGCGGCAGCCAGGTTCAGCAGCAGGCGCTTCACCCTCTCATGGGCACGCTCGTAGCAAGCCACATAACCAGCATCCAGCAGATGTTCCTTGCCGGGAATATCCACCACCTCGGCATCTTCATCTACATATATGGAATAGATGGGACGCTCCAACAGGCTGCAGATACTCTCCCGGGTAAGTATCTGCCCTCTGCTCAGCAGGACTTCACCGTTCTCTGACAATACGTCACGACCGACCCTCATGCCTGCCCGAAGATTCTCTATGGCATAGGCTTGCACCATTTCAATCAACCCTTTACGACAATGTTCACCAGCTTCTTAGGTACGCAGATAACCTTCACGATGGTCTTGCCCTCAGTGAGCTCCTTGGCACGAGGCAGTTCCATGGCCACCTTCTCCATTTCGGCGCGGTCAATGCCGGCGGGAATCATGACCTTGTCGCGGACCTTGCCGTTGATCTGGAGCACGATTTCCACCTCGTCCTGCACCAAAGCACTCTCCTCATAGGAGGGCCACTTCTGAGCATGGACGGAGCCTTCGCCCCCCAGATTGTGCCAGAGTTCCTCGGTGATATGGGGGGCAAAGGGTGCCAGCATGCGCACCAGGGCACTGGCCAGTTCTTTGACTAACCCACTATTAACTGCCTTGCCATCAAAGGCATAGAACGCATTCACCAGTTCCATAATGGAAGAAATGGCGGTGTTGAACATGAAGCGGTCACGCACATCCTCGGTGACCTTCTTGATGGTGGTGTGGAGAATTCGGCGCAGCTCCTTTTCTTCCTTGGTGAGGGAGGCGGCATCATAGCCCTCGGCAGCACCCTTGATGGTCTCCTCGAAATGGGAGAGGATACGCCACACGCGGGCCAGGAAGCGGAAGGAACCCTCCACGCCCTGGTCGCTCCACTCAAGGTCGCGGTCTACGGGAGCTGCGAAGAGGATAAAGAGACGGGCAGTGTCAGCGCCGTACTTCTCAATGATTTCCTCCGGGGAAACCACATTGCCCTTGGACTTGCTCATCTTGGAGCCGTCCTTGATGACCATGCCCTGGGTCAGCAGGTTGTTGAAGGGCTCGTCAAAGTCCACCAGCCCTGCATCGTGGAGGACCTTGGTGAAGAAGCGGGAATAGAGCAGATGCAGGATAGCATGCTCAATGCCGCCGATATACTGGTCAACAGGTGCCCAGTAGTTCACCTTGTCCTTGGCAAAGGGTGCCTTGTCATTGTGGGGGTCCGCATAGCGCAGGAAGTACCAGGAAGAGCAGATGAAGGTATCCATGGTATCCGTCTCGCGCTTGGCATCAGCGCCGCACTTGGGGCACTTGCAGTTCACGAACTCCTCGCACTGGGCCAGAGGAGAAACGGCGCCCTGCTCGAAGGAGACATTCTCAGGCAGCTTCACCGGCAGGTCTTCCTCCGGCACCAGCACCTCGCCGCAGTGAGGGCAGTGAATGACAGGGATGGGAGCGCCCCAATAGCGCTGGCGAGAAATCAGCCAGTCACGCAGGCGGTAGTTAACCTTGCGCTTGCCGAAGCCCTCTTTCTCTGCCTTGTCCATGATGGCGCTCATGGCAGCGTGCATTTCCATGCCGTCAAACTCGCCGGAGTTCACCAGCTCGCCGTTCTTCTCGTCGTAAGCATGGTCCATCTCCTCCAGTTTCAGGGTCACGCCCTTGGGCTGGCAGGTGATGATGATGGGCAGGTTGTACTTCTTGGCAAACATCCAGTCGCGCTGGTCACCTGCAGGCACGCCCATTACGGCGCCGGTGCCGTAGTCAGCCAGCACATAGTTGGTGACCCAGAGCTCCACCTTGTTGCCGTTGAAGGGGTTCACTGCATAGACGCCGGTGAAGACGCCTTCCTTCTCGGACTCGCTGGAAGTGCGCTCCAGCTCGGACTGGTTGCGGGCCTTCTCGCAGAAAGCCTTGATTTCCTCAGCCTTGGGGTTGTTCTCGAGGATTTTATCGATAATGGGATGCTCTGCAGCCAGAGCCACGAAGGTGATGCCGTAGGCCGTATCGGGACGGGTGGTGTAGACGGACAGCTTCTCATTCAGCTGGGGCACATCAATATCGAACTCCAGACCCTCGCTGCGGCCAATCCAGTTGTTCTGCATGGTCTTGACCCGCTCCGGCCAGCCGGGCAGCTTGTCCAGGTCCTTCAGCAGCCTGTCGGCATAGTCCGTGATCTTCAGGAACCACTGGGACAGGTCTTTCTTATGCACCTCGTTGTCACAGCGCCAGCACTTGCCGTCAATGACCTGCTCATTGGCCAGCACCGTGCCGCAGGTGTCGCACCAGTTGACGGAAGCCTCTTTCTTGTAGGCCAGCCCCCGCTTGTAAAGGAGCTCAAAGAACCACTGGGTCCACTTGTAGTAATCCGGGCTACAGGTGATGGCCTTGCGGTCCCAGTCGTAGGACAGGCCCATTTCCTTCTGCTGGCGGATCATGTTGTCGATATTGCTGTAAGTCCAATCCCCTGGCCTTACACCGTGCTTGATAGCCGCATTCTCTGCGGGCATGCCGAAGGAGTCGAAGCCCATGGGATGGAGCACATTGAAGCCCTCCATGGTCTTGTAGCGGGCCATGACATCACCGATGGAATAGTTGCGCACGTGTCCCATGTGCAGATTGCCGGAAGGATAGGGGAACATCTCCAGAGCGTAGTACTTGGGACGCTCTGCATCCATCTCCGTCTTGTAGGCCTGCTCCTCTTCCCACTTCTTCTGCCACTTTTTCTCAATCTCCGAGGGTGAATATTTCTCCAATGCAATCTCCTCCAACATACACGACACCCCCACAGCACAAGCAGCGGGGATGATTGAAATTTGCAGTTTACAGCTGACAATAATTATAGAACACTATCGGCCATAGCGTCAACCATCAACTAAGCCTGTCCACGGCGCAAAAACAACTGTCAGAAGTCACAATTTTTCTTCCAGACAGCGCTGTTCGTGCCACTTCTTCAAGGCCTCCTCGTAGCTCTCGCACTCCAAAGTGAAGCCCTTGCCGGACACCTCAGAGGTGTTGGACACGATCATGAAAGCCTCGCTGTCATAGTGGTCCACAATGGTCTTCACCCGGCTCACCTGGGTGAGGCGCACCACCACGAAGAGGATTTCCTTCTGCTCCCGGGCAAAGCCTCCCTTGCCCTCGATGATGGTGACACCCCTGTGGACATTGGCCAGGATGTCATTGCAGATTTCCTGAGCCCGGGGAGAAACAATCATGATGCTCTTCTCCCGGTTCAAGCCTGCCGCCACCCGGTTGGTGAGCTCCGCCGTCACATATATGGACACCAAAGTGTAGAGGGCTTCCTCCAGGCTGAAGATGAAGGAGGACCCCAGCACGATGACGAAGTTCAGCACGAATATCACCGTGCCCACGTCAATGGACCAGAACTTCTTCACCACAGCCCCCACCACATCCAGGCCGCCGGTATTGGCGTTGGAGCGGAAAATCAGGCCGAAGCCAATGCCCGCCAGCACGCCGCCGAAGATGGCGTTCAGCATGGTGTCCCCGGTGATATGCACCGCAGACTGCAGAAAGGCCGTGGCATCCCAGATCACCGACAGAAGCACCGTGCCCAGAATGGTGTCCACGGCATAGAGCCTGCCAAAGACCCGGTAAGCCAGGTAGATGATAGGCAGGTTGTAGACAATGTTCTGCATACCAACAGGAATACCCGTCAGATAGTAAATAATCAGGGCCACACCCGACAAGCCCCCTGTCAGCAGATGGGCCTGTATCAAAAACAGATTGAAGCCCATGCAGACAATGAAGCAGCCCAGGAAAATCTGGAAATAACGCATGCACTGCTTCTTAACTTCCGCTTTAGCCATAAATCTCTTTCACTCTTTCTTGCGGCTTCCTTGCCTGATAAAACTTAAATTACAGCAAACACATCACGGGAAAGGGTATCAGTCACCACTTCAACCTCTCCCTTAAGCCCGGAGAGTTCTTCCCTCAGCCGCTCCGCCAATACTGCCGCCACAGGAAACTCCGTGCCGAAGTGGCCGCCGTCTATGACATGGATGCCCATTTCCACTGCCTGCTGGGCTTCATGATATTTCACATCCCCAGTGACATAAGCATCCGCCCCCAGGAAGGAAGCTTTGGCAATAAACTCAGCACCAGCCCCGCTGCAAAGGGCCACCTTCTTGACCGCCTTGTCCCCTGCCCTGACCAGTCGCACATACTCCACAGGCAGGTTTTCCTTCACCTGACGGGCAAAATCTTCTATCGCCATGGACTCAGGCAGATAGCCAATGCGTCCCAGGGTAGGCTCTGCCCCTTCCTCGGCCTTGGCGGCAAAGGGCTGGATATCCGTAAGGCCAATGGCCTTTGCCAACACATCGTTCACGCCGCCCTCGGCAGTATCGAGATTGGTATGGGCAGCAGCCACGGCAATGCCATGCACCATCAGCTTCTGCAATCTTGCACCTAAGGGCAGATCCGTGCGCAGCTTCTTGATGCCCTTGAAAATCATAGGGTGGTGGGCCAATATCATATCTGCCCCCAAAGAGGCAGCCTCAGCCACTACCTCATCGGTCACATCCAGGCAGGTGAGTATTTTATGCACTTCCTGAGCGGGACTGCCCAACAACAGACCTGGATTATCCCATTCTTCTGCCAGCCTCTTGGGTGCAATGCGCTCCAAGGCTTCCATGACCTGCTGGCACTTCACAGCTTTGCTCACCAGTAAAGCCTCCCTTCAAGCTCCTTGATAAGGTCCAATACCTTGGCATACTTCTTGGTCTTCTGGGCCCGGGGACTTTTCTCCATGCCCGAAGCCACCCGCTTCTGCTGGAACAGCAGCTGCTCGATATGGTGACGCAGGAGGGGCGGCTTCTTTTCCCAGAGCTTAGGGCCTATCAAAAGCTCCACAGGGGCTGGATAGCGCTTCCTGCCCTGCTCTGCCTTGATGATCTCGTAAATGCGCCCGTCATCCACGGCCAGGGCCTCATCCACGATATGCCAGCCGTTGCGGTAAAGCCAGCGGCGCAATTCCTCCGCCCCGTTCATGGGCTGCAGGATGAGATACTTCAACCCCTCAACCACTTCTGGCCTCACTGCCAGTATCTCCGTCATGAGGACGCCCCCCATGCCTGCCAGGCACACGGTGTCTACTTCTCCTGGCTTCAAGACCTGCACGCCGTCCCCCAGCCGCAGGGTGATTTTCTCTGTCAGCCCCTCCATCTTCAGGCTCCTGCCCGCTGCCTCCAGGGGACCTGAGTTCTTGTCACTGGCAATGACGAAATCCGCCTTGCCGGACTTGATCAGTTCTATGGCCAGATAACCGTGGTCCGTACCCACATCAGCCACCCGGCTCCCCGGCTCCACAAAATCAGCCAGGGCCTGCAATCTATCATCTAATCCCATGAGGATACCTCCTCCGCAAATACAAGAAAAAGAAAAAGGGCGCAACGCCTCCGTCACACCCTTGTGTATTCATAATGGCTCCTCGAGCAGGATTCGAACCTGCGACAGCCTGATTAACAGTCAGGTGCTCTACCGGCTGAGCTATCGAGGAATAAAACTCACAACAGATAACATTATAGGCACCTCAACTATCTGTGTCAAGATGCTTATGAAAATTAACTGGAAATCAAACCTTCCTCTCAATATGGCACTTCTTCCCGCAGAAGGCAATGCCGTATTTCCACGGCTCGCTTATCCCCCGCCGCTGGAATTCTGCGGCGTAGTCATTTTCCTTAATCTGCGCCAAGGCTTCTTTGGCCCGCTGGGGCATATCTGCTTCACTCTCCGCCACCTTAAACTCCAGAAGCGCCCCTGCCGTCTGGTTCTTGCCCGGAAAGATGGCGATGTCGAACCTGCCGTAGCCGCTCTCCCGGTTGCTCAACACCTCGAAACGCGGCATGAGGGTTGCCAGCAAGCCCAGCACCAGGCCGTGGTAAAAGCTTTCCTTGGCGCCTGTGTCATAGAAGCTGGCCATGGCCTGCAGGAAGCCGGACAGTTTCTCCTCGAAATCTGCCGCATTGCCAGCCAGCAGGCTGCTCAAAAGCTTTTTGAGCATTTTCGAATCCGAACCTATACCCGACAAATGGCGCATGACTTCCTTCTTGAAGAGGGTGCGGATTTCCCAGTTCGGTATCCTCATGGTGCCGTCATCACCCGTGTAGGGATCTGGATAATCCACCATGGTGAGATAACCTGTATTCAAAAGCATCGAATAAAGGGCGTCGCTGTTTTCGCTTATATCACTATAGATAATACCCTCCATCAGTTCCGCCGAGACAGTATTACCATGCAGCAACCCTGTTAGTTCTTCTGTCTGAGCAGTAGTGGCGTTTTCCAGCAGTTGCCTCAAAATGCTGTTGCCGGAGGTATTGACCCAATATGCGGCAGCCTGACAGTTGTTTTCAAAATAGCTTACCACTGACCATGGATTATAAATTTCCTTGCCGGAGAAGTTATATCCGTCATACCAAGTCTTTATCTCCTCATACTTTTCCGGCACGCCGAAGTCCTTTGCCATCTGCTCTATTTCTGCATGAGTAAACCCCATCACCTCTTCCAAGCCACCTGCGGCTACGCTGGCTACCTTGAGATTGTTCAGGGAACTGAAGATGCTTTCCTTGGCAATGCGCAACACCCCCGTCAAGACAGCGAAATCCAGATGAGGATTTGACTTCAGCACAGAACTCAGGTAATTGCGCATAAAATTGATAGCCGCAGGATAGTAATCATTATCCCAGGCGGCCTGTATAGGCGAATCATACTCGTCAATGAGCACCAGTACAGACTTTTGATGATATCTTGCCAGAAAAACCGTGAGTTTCTTCAGAGAAAGCTGCAGGTCAACTTCTGAAGCCGTTTTGTCCAACACACTTTGGAAATATTTCTTCTCATGGGGCGGAAGAACATCCCCTTCCATCAGATAGACAAATTCATAATAAATGTCCTGCATGGCAGAACCGAACATTTCTACCATGCCCTTGTAGTGCGGCTGCTTGATATCCTTGAGACTGATAAACACCACCGGCTTCGTGCCCTGCTCCGCCATGTACCGCTCACCAGCGGCCTCTACCTCGGTGCCCTCAAAAAGCGCCCTGTTCCGCTCCGCTTCTTTCATAGTAAAGAAGTAATAGAGCATGCTCATGGCCAGTGTCTTGCCAAACCGCCGTGGCCTGGTGATGAGAGTGGCCGCAGCATGGCCGTCTATGAGTGTCCTGATGAAATCCGTCTTGTCCACATAGTAATACTTTTCCCGCACCTGCCGGAAGTCATCAACACCCACGGGCATGACGTAATGCTGCTTCATTTCCACCGCCTCCTCATACCATTTACTTATCTTTCCTCCATTGTAGCAAAGGCCGTTGCCTCCTTCAAGGCGAAACATAGCATACACAAAAAATCTCCCTATGGCTTAATCAGCACATAGGGAGTCTTTGCTATTTAGTCTAAGAAATCCTTCAGCTTGCGGCTGCGGCTGGGATGCCTGAGCTTCCTCAGGGCCTTGGCCTCAATCTGGCGGATGCGCTCGCGGGTGACCCCGAAGCTCTGGCCCACTTCCTCAAGGGTACGGGCCCTGCCGTCATCAAGACCGAAGCGCAGGCGCAATACCTTTTCCTCGCGGGGAGTAAGGGTTTCAAGCACCTCTTCCAGCTGCTCCTTCAGGAGCATGAAGGAGGCGGCATCGGCAGGAGCCGGTGCGTCCTGATCCTCGATGAAGTCTCCCAGATGGGAATCCTCCTCCTCACCGATAGGAGTTTCCAGGGAAACAGGCTCCTGGGCAATCTTCATGATTTCCCGGACGCGCTCCACGTTGATGTCCATTTCCTTGGCAATTTCCTCTGGCTGCGGCTCGCGGCCCAGTTGCTGCAGGAGCTGGCGGGACACGCGGATGAGCTTGTTGATGGTCTCCACCATGTGCACGGGAATGCGGATAGTGCGGGCCTGGTCTGCAATGGCGCGAGTAATGGCCTGACGAATCCACCAGGTAGCATAGGTACTGAACTTATACCCCTTGTTGTAGTCAAACTTCTCCACAGCTTTGATAAGACCCAGGTTGCCCTCCTGAATGAGATCCAGGAACAGCATGCCGCGACCCACATAGCGCTTGGCTATGCTGACCACCAGGCGCAGGTTGGCCTCCGCCAGGCGCTTCTGAGCCTCTTCGTCCCCCTCTTCCATGCGCTTGGCCAGAGCCACCTCTTCCTCAGCCGTGAGCAGGGGCACGCGGCCGATTTCCTTCAGGTACATGCGCACGGGGTCATCAATGCTGATGCCCTCGGGGACCGAGAGGTCAATCTCTACCTCTTCCTCATCTATAGGCTCCTCTTCCTGATTGTCGGAGCCGGAATCATCTACAATCTCAATGCCCTTCTTGCTGAAGGTATCATACATATCATCAATTTCGTCAGGAGAAAGATCCTGTGTCTGCAGGGCTTCCACCAGTTCCCCATAAGTGAGGGTCCCGCCATTACTCTTGCCTTTAGAGAGCAGATTGGCGATGATTTCGGAGCTGCGGTTCTTGCCCATAGCCGCAGCGGCACTGCGTACATCAGCCATTGAGCTCCCTCCTTTCCTGACCAGCAAATTCCATCATAAAATACAATTCACATACCATCCATTTCATCTTTGATTCTCTTAACCTCATTCAGTTCCTCAAGATATGTCATGTCCCCGGCCTGCATCTTTGCCTCGGCTTTCTCCGTATGGGCCAGGTACCGGGATTCAAGATAGGCTTTCCTCAGACTCCGCAGGGAATCCGTATAGGCCTCGGCCTCCTCCCGTCCCCCAAGGTCTTCCACCAGGGCGCGGGAGAGTTCTGCTGCCGCCTCCTCTGACAGGCGACCCTGCAGGGAAGCATCCTCAGGACGCTCTCCACTAGTGGCACAGTCCTGCAGGAAGGACAGCACTTCGCGCTGCACAGGGTCTGCTATGCCCTCCAGGGGCACCACCGTCAGGGTGTGGAGAATTATCCCCGGGTCCTGCCAGGCCGACCTGATGACCAGCCTGCCTGCCCTCTTGGCAGCGGTGTCCTTTTCCCGGACAGCCTGCCTGATGGGAGCCCGTTCCGGCTCCACCATCTCCACCGGAGTTTTCCTGTAGCGGCGCAGCTCCTCCAGCACCAGCCCTTCGTCTATCATGAGGGTCTGGGCCAGCTTCTTGACGTACTCCCCCAACAGAGCCTGGCTGACGCCTGTCAGCACAGGCATGATTTCCTGCAGAGCTCTTCCCTTGCCCTCCAGCGTGTCATAAGGCACATGGGAGAGCACATAGGAAATGCGGTAGTCCACCAAGGGTTTGGCCTCTTTCACCAGGGCGCGGAAAGCCTCAGCCCCATGTTTCCTGATGAACTCATCGGGGTCCTTGCCATCGGGCACGGTGATGACTTTCACCACCGCCCCCGTGTCCCTGGCTGCTATGGAAAGAGCCCGTATGGTGGCCTGCTGTCCTGCTTCATCGCTATCGTAGCAGAAATAAATTTCCTTCGCATAGCGCATGAGCTTTTTGGCATGATCCACCGTAAAGGCAGTGCCTAGGGAGGCCACCACGTTCTCCACTCCGGCTCCAAAGACGGAAATGGCATCCATATAGCCTTCCACGACTATGGCATACCCTGCCTCCTTGATAGCCCTGTGGGAACGGTTGAGACCAAAGAGCAGCTTTCTCTTGTTGAAGAGCACCGTCTCCTGGGTATTGAGGTACTTGGGCTGGCTGTCGTCCAGCACACGGCCGCCGAAACCAACCACCCGCCCACGCTCATCGGCAATGGGGATAATGACCCGGCCCCGGAAGCGGTCGTAGACGCCTCCGCCCCCCCTCTGGCTTTCTGACACAAGTCCTGCCTTGAGGAGCAGTTCCGGTTTTACCCCCCGCTTCATGAAAGCGGAGGAAAGCTTGTCCCAGGAATCCGGGGCAAAGCCCAGGGAAAACTCCTCAATCACCGTCTCACTTATGCCACGGCCCGCAAAATAAGCCAGCCCCGGCCTGCCATATCCGGTCTTGGTGAGACAGTTGTGGAAGAAATCCCGGGCCATCTCATTGACTTTCCGAAGAGCACTTAGCTCCCTTTCCCTGGCCTCCTCAGCGGGAGTCCTGGGGCGCTCCGGCATGGGGATATTCAGCTTTTCTGCCTGAAGCTTAATAGCCTCGAAATATGTGACGTTCTCAATCAAGGATATGAACTTGAAAACATTGCCACCTGCATGACAGCCAAAGCAATAGAAGAATCCCTTGTCCGGCACCACGGAAAAGGAGGGGGTCTTCTCATGGTGGAAGGGGCAGCAGCCCCAGTAGCGTCCGCCCTTGCGCTTCAAGGGCACATAGCTCTGTACCACCTGCAGGATGTCCGAACGGGAACGCACCTGCTCCACAAATTCGTCCAGCCTGCCGTCACCCACGGACACACACCCCTCCAGATTTACAACCAAATTCCATCAGTACGACACCTGCTATAAATTCTATACAAAAGAGAATTTTCCTGCCCGTAAAAGTATCTAAGAGAAATATTTCCCAAATTGTGCAGACCATTCCCTAATTTAACTATATTCACCGCAAAATATAAAAATCCTCTACAGCTCAGCAATTTACTAAACCATTTGTTCCGCCGGAGGGACAAAGATGCTCTTGAAGAGCTGCACAGCATAGCTGTCCGTGAGACCAGCCACATAGTCAACCACCGTCTGCTGGCGTCCCCAGCGGGCTTCCCGCTCGATGAACTCATCAGGCAGCTCGGAGAAATTCTCCATATAATAGCCAAAAAGCTCCTGCAGCACGAACACCGCCTGCTTCCGCTCCCGGGCCAAAGCCTCAGAATGGTAGATATGCTTGAACATGAAGCGGCGGAACACATCCATTACATGGGCAACTTCCTCAGACTGGGCAATCTCGCCCCTGGCCAGGGAGGTTTCAATCATATCCGCCACCATGCTGGTTATCATCTGTGAGGTATCTGAGCCAAAATGCGCTGTGACCTCCGGGGGAAGTTCCCCCGGCTTCAGCAGCCCTGCCCTGATGCTGTCGTCATAATCGTGACAGAGGTAGGCAATGCGGTCAGCTGTGCGCACGATCCTGCCCTCATAAGTCCTGGGCAGATTCGGTCCCGTGTGGTTCAGTATGCCATCCCGGGTTTCGGCAGTGAGATTCAGTCCCTTGCCCCCCCGCTCCAAAAACTCCACCACCCGCAGGCTCTGCTCGTTGTGGGAGAAATGGCCTATGAGCTTGGCCATGGCCGCCTCCCCCGCATGGCCGAAGGGGGTGTGCCCCACATCATGCCCCAGGGCAATGGCGTCCGTCAGATCTTCATTGAGCCGCAGAGCCCGGGCGATAGTGCGGGAAATCTGGGAAACTTCCAGGCTGTGAGTCATGCGGGTGCGATAATGGTCCCCCGCCACGATATAGACCTGGGTTTTCCTCTTCAAGCGCCGGAAAGACTTGGAATGAAGTATCCTGTCCCGGTCCCGCTGGAACTTGGTGCGGAAAGCGCACTCCTCCATGGGCTCCTTCCTCTCAGCTTCACGGCTCTTGGCTGCCTGAGGAGAAAGGTACTCGTACTCAAACGCCTCAGTCTGCTCGCGAACGTTCATTCCTGTCCCTCCTCGCCATTTTTCCTCAATAACATTATTATACGGTGTTTGTCAAGCCCTTTCCTGCCTAAAGATAAAGAAATTTGACAGGGAGCTGTTTGACAAAGGAGGGGTAAAATGCTAAGATATATCATGTTTTGCGGATGTGGCGGAATTGGCAGACGCGCTGGACTTAGGATCCAGTGCCTTTCGGCGTAAGGGTTCAAGTCCCTTCATCCGCACCAGAGGGAAACAAAAGGCTTCGCAAGCTTGGCTTGCGGAGCCTTTTTTGTCAACAATAAACTTCTATAGCCCTCTTGATGGCCCGAACTGTAAGCGGCAGCATAGGCCCCACTTCACCGTCCAGGTCGCTCTCCAAGGCTTCCTCTGTGCTGACTGTGAAGCTCTCAGCCTGCAAGTGCAGCACCGCATCCATTTCCGATACAGGCCGTCCTGCGATGAGATCTTTGCCTATTGCCATCAGCTGAGGCACGCCGACCTTCCTGATTGCCAGGAAGTCCAGCAGCCCATCATCAACCTCCACGCCTTCAGCCACGTGCTTCATGCTGCCCACCGTAGAGCTGTTGATGATGACAAAAAGGTAAGCCTCAACTTCATGGGCCTGCCCATCTGCCAGTACCTTGAGGTTCCAGCTGTGGAATCTGGCCAGTTCGCCAAGTCCTTTCAGATAATAGGCATTCTTGCCCAGGGCATTCTTGAGACTTGGTGCCACCTCATGGGCAATGGAGGTCATCATGCCGGCGCTGGCCACATTGATGAAGTATTCCTCACCTACAAGGCCCAGGTCGCAGCGACGCGTCCTACCCTCAACTATCGTGTCGAAGTATTTTTCCAAATCCTCGTTGATGCCCAGATAGGTGGCGAAGTCATTGGAAGTGCCGCTGCCGATTATCCCCAGGGGCAGATCCAGCTTCCCCTTCATGATGAGGTTGGCAGCTTCATGCACTGTGCCGTCGCCACCAGCAGCAATAAGGCCGTCCGGCTGCAGCTCACGCACGAAAGCTATCAGGCCATCATTGCCCCCTGCCTTGGTGCGATAGGGAATCAGCAGGGCTCCCCGGCGCTGGAAGGCTTCTACCATCATGTCAAGCTTGCCCTTGAAGGCGGCGCTGCCGCTGACGGGGTTGTAGAAAAGCACGAACTTACGCAAGAATAGCCTCCTTACTCTGCCTTGGTCTTGAAAACACCTATGCGCCGCAGGAACTTGATGCCGAAGCGGCCAATCATGGGAATGCGCACCAAATCATCTTCACGCAGGCCGCCAATCAGCAGCATGACGGCGATGTAGACACCGCAGCCGAAGAACACGGCCCCAAAAGTAGCTACAATGGCTGACCCCAGCAAGGCCATGGACTGCACGTAGAAAACATGGGTAGCCGCCGCCATCACCAAAGCCGCTATAATGGTCTTGAAGAGCTGCCCCATTTCCATCTTATAGCCAATGAACTTGTAGATGAACACCAGGTTGATGAGAGCAGCCACGCCCATATCTGCCGCCGTAGCCCAGGCTGCACCCATGATGCCCAGCCAGGGAATAGAAGTCAGGTGCCAGTTCAGCAACACCTTGGCCCCTGCTGCCACCACCATGTTCACCATGGGAATGGTGGGATGCCCCAGGCCCTGCAAGATAGCCGTAGAAACCTGATGAAGACCAAGGAGCACGATGCTCACAGCAGAAATCATCACCGCCGGCCCCGCCCCCGGCGCATTGTAAATCAACGCTGAAATAGGCGTAGCCAGCACGAACACGCAGACAAAAGCCGGGAAGCAGACGAAGTTGGAAATGCGCACAGAAGCCGCCGTCTGGCTGTAGACCCTGTCCTTCTGCTTCAGGGCCCTGGCCTCAGAAATGGCCGGCACAATGCTCATGGCCATGGAAGCCGTAATCAGGCAGGAAAGGTTCACCAGCGGCACGGCCATACCTGTGAGATAACCGAAGAGCTCCGTAGCCTCCCCCACGGAATAGCCTGCCACTTCCAGACGCTGGGGTACAATCATCAGATCCAGGTTAGATACAATAGGCAGCATGATGCTGGCTGCCGATACCGGCAGGGACAGCTGGAAAATGCGCTTGATGATGTGTCCTGCCGACTCGTGCTCTGTGCCCGGAGGCGGCGTGAGCACCTTGCCATAGTCCCTCTCAATGTCCCGGTCCAGCTTGATGTGGAAATACACCAGAACCATCAGGCCCGTCACCGCACCTGCCAAAGCGCCCAAGGAGGCACCAGCAGCTGCATAGTCAAGTCCCCAGGGCATGAGCAGGCTGGCCAACAGGATCATGGTGATGACCCGGAAAATCTGCTCCACAATCTGGGACACTGCCGTAGGCGTCATGCGCTGCCAGCCCTGCAGATAACCTCTGGAGCTGGCCAGGAAAGTCACGAAGAACACCGTAGGTGCCAGCACCACCACGGACATATAAGCCCGGGGGTCACGGATAAACTGCCACTCGATGAGCCAGTCTGCCAGGAAGTAGGTCAGGAAGGAGAAGAACAGGCC
Source organism: Selenomonas sp. KH1T6 (assembly GCF_900108415.1). Classification (NCBI taxonomy): domain Bacteria; kingdom Bacillati; phylum Bacillota; class Negativicutes; order Selenomonadales; family Selenomonadaceae; genus Selenomonas; species Selenomonas sp. KH1T6. Next base: position 146,649 of record NZ_FNWN01000002.1, on the reverse strand, counting down.
CGTGGCCAGCATCAGGCCCATGGAAATGCGGAAGACCCGCTTGGCCCCGTAGATGTCCTTCAGGGCCACCCTTTCCGCCGTGATGATGGAAATAGCAACCGGCACGCCTGCCTGGGACACGGTCATGGCCAGAAAATAGATGGGGAAAGCCATCTGATAAAGGCCGATACCTTCGCCCCCCAGGATACGGGACACGAAAATCCAGTTCAGGGAGCCGATGACCTTCACCACAAACCCGGCAATGGTCAGGATAAAGGTGCCCTTCAGGAAGGACTCGCCCTTGCTGCTCTTCTTTTCCTCCTGCTCCTGGCTTTCTATCTCTTGATTCGTTTCTTGCTTGTTAATGGAAAACACCGCCTAGTAATCTGCCTCAGTTTTGCTTGTGGCAAAACTTCCTTGTTGGCGTTATAATTGTATAAAGTGTAACAGAAGAATTATAACGCAAATAGGTAGATTTTGCCATAGGCAAAATATACCTATTTGCGTTTCGACGAGGCAACAGCCGAGTCATAACGCAATTACGATGCAAAGTAGATTTTGCCATAGGCAAAATGCAGAAAGGAGGCTTGCCATGAACATCATCGACTTCGACACCCGCATCGGCAGACAGAAACCCAACAGCCTCCTGCGTGAGGAAGCCTGCCCCTTCTGCGACCGGGAGCACCTGACGGACATCATCGCCGAAGAAGATGGCATGATTCTTTTGAAGAACAAATACAACGTCATCGTGGGCGCTGACCAGTTCGTCCTGATAGAAGGCCGGGAGTGCCAAACGGATATGCCAGACTACTCCCGGGAGAAAATGCGCCACCTCATCAGCTTCGGCCTCCATCACTGGCAAAAGTTGCTGCACTCAGGCCGCTATGAAGACGTGCTGTTCTTCAAGAACTTCGGACCTCTCTCTGGCGGCACCATCCGCCACCCCCACATGCAGCTGGTAGGCTTTCCCAAACTGGACAGAAGCTGCCTCTCCCTGCTCGAATACTTCGAGGGTCCCCTGATCGCCGAGAAAAACGGCGTTTCCCTGCGCCTTTCCCAAAAACCCCGGGTAGGCTTCTGGGAAATCAACCTTCAGACAGAGCGCCTCCACCAGACCGAAAGCGTAAACACCCTGGCCGACTTCATCCAGCTCAGCGTTGACTACTTCATGAACCATTTCTCCCGCCGGGGCCAAAGCTACAACATCTTCTTCTACCACGAAGGAGACAAAAAAATCATGGTCAAGATCCTCCCCCGCTACGCCACCTCCCCCCTCTACATAGGCTACGGCATCCGCTTCCGCCCCACCAGCCTGGAGGAGGCCGAAAAAGAGATTAAGCAGCTTTACTTTCAAGACAGCAAAGAATAGAAACAGCCTCCTGGCGAGCCAGATCTCACCAGGAGGCTGTTTCTTATTTGCGGGCCGCTATGCAGAACAGCGGCACCTTATCAAACTGCATGCTTTCATCTACATGCACTCTGGAGCCGATATCCTCCTCCAGAGCCACTTCCATGCCCAAACTGCGCAGGAATGCGACATCCCAGCCGGGACGGCGGTGAGTGCTGATCCTCAGCTCGTCCTTGATTTCATTGCACTCCGTCACCAGTTCCCTGCGTATGCCTGCATGGACATCCGTGGGCTCATCCTTCTTCACAAAGGGAGCCAGTCCATAGTCAGAATCAAAATTCAAAAGCAGGCCGCCGGGCTTCAATACCCGCTGCCACTCCCGATAAGCCTCCATCACATCCGGCAGGGTCCAGGTCAGGTTGCGGGTGACCAGCACATCAAAGGAATTGTCTGCAAAGTCAAGGACCTGGGCATTGCCCTTGCAAAAATCCACACGGCAACCTGCCGCCAGAGCATTCTGCTTGGCCTGATGAAGCATCTCACCAGACATATCGACACCTGTCACCTCGTGCCCCAGCTGAGCCAGCAGGATAGCCAGGAAGCCCGCCCCGGTGCCCACATCCAGCACCTGCAGCTTCCCCTCAGGCAGCTTCTCAGCCAGCACCTGCCGCCAGGCCGCCCCGCAGGGCCCCGCCAACTCCTTCAGCCGCAGCCTGCTGAAATCCCCGCTGCGCTCGTCCCAGTAGGCTTCTATCAGCTCCTGAAGCTTAATTTCCTGCTCATAGGCATTTTCCTGCTGCCGAACATTGGCTTTCATTATCAGCACCTCCATGGTAGTTTCTCTCTGCCTACCATTTTATCTTAGCAAAGCCAGAAAAATAAGCCTCCCAGGGGGTTACTTTTATCAAAAGCCTCTCAGTCTTTCTTAACAAGCAAAGCAACATTCTCCACGTGCGAAGTATTTGGGAACATATCCACCGGCTGCACCTTCACGGCCTTGTAGCCCAGCTCATCCAGCACGGCAATGTCCCTGGCCAGGGTGGCGGGGTTGCAGGAGACGTAAACTATCCTGTCCGGCTGCATGTCTGCGAAGGTCTTCAGCACTGTTTCCGTGCAGCCTGCCCGGGGCGGGTCTACCACTACCACATCGGGGCGCACACCCTGCTTGTAGAGGCGGGGCATGACCTGGGTGGCATCGCCTACGATGAATTCTGCATTCCTTACGTTGTTGTCCCTGGCGTTTTTATTGGCATCCTGGATGGCGGGCTTCACAATCTCGATACCGATGACTTCCCTTGCCTTCTGGGCCAGGAACAGGGTGATGGTGCCTGTGCCGCAGTAGGCGTCAATGACAGTTTCCTCTCCCTTGAGGTTGGCAAATTCCATGGCCTTGTTGTAGAGGACTTCCGCCTGGGCGGTGTTTACCTGGAAGAAGGAACGGGGAGAGATGTGGAAATTCAGACGGCCCAGGCTGTCCTGGATGGTGGGACGGCCCCAGATAAGCCTGGTATCCCTGCCCATGATAACATTGTTGCGGTAGGTCTGGATATTCTGATGGACGCTGACTACCTTGGGGAGTCTGGCCCGCAGCATCTTCACGAATTCCTTTTCCCGGGGCAGGGTCTTGCTGGCAGTGACTATGACCACCATGATATCCCCATTGCTGCCCACGCGGCCCACCACATGACGCAGGACGCCGGTGTGCTTGTCCTCATTGTAGACGGGAATGTTCAGCCTGGTGACAATTTCCCGCACGGCGTTCACCACTTCGTTGTTGCCTTCCTTCTGGATATGACAGTCAGTGGTGTCGATGATATTGTGGCTGCCCTGAGCAAAGCAGCCGATAACGGTCTTGCCCTTCTCCCTGCCAATGGGGAACTGCATCTTGTTGCGGTAGTTCCAGGGAGTGGCTGCGCCGAGGGTGGGCTCCACAAAGAGGTCAGGCTGCTTGCCAATGCGGGTCACGGCATCTATCACCTGCTGGCGCTTGGCCTTCAGCTGCGCTTCGTAGCTCAGGTGCTGGAGCTGGCAGCCGCCGCATTCCTTGTAAATGGGGCAGACGGGCTCCACCCGGTCGCTGCTCTTGCGGACAAGCTCCAGCAGCTTGCCCATGGCATAGGTCTTCTTGACCTCCGTGATGCGCACCTTGGCCTTTTCTCCCGGCAAGGCGTAAGGCACGAAGACAGTGAAATCCTCATAGCGCCCCACACCCTCGCCGCTGGTGCCCAGGGTATTTATTTCAATCTCGTAGACTTGTCCCTGCTGGACAGGTATCTTTCCCTTCATTTTTCCTCACTTGCCTCGCTTGCATCGTCACCAGTCACAAATTCCACCTTGGTAAAGAGGTCAGCAGGCATCTCCAGGATAAACCTGGCGCCGCTTTCCTCCAGCTCCTCCCGGGTACGGAAGCCCCAGGTAACACCAAGGGCAATGGCTCCCGCATTCCTGGCGGTTTCCATGTCCACGCTGCTGTCACCGAAGTAGGCAACTTCCTTGGGGCTAACCCCCATCTTCTCCGCCAGCTTCAGCACCTTCAGCGGGTCAGGCTTCCGGGGCAGGTCCGGCTGGTCGCCGATGACCTCCACGAAAGTGCCCTCGGCAAAAAGCTCCCGGCAGATTTCCTCGGCGGCGCTCTGATGCTTGTTGGTGCAGACAGCCATGGGCACCCCCATCTCCTGAAGGCGCTTCAGCATATTGAAGATGCCTGCATAGGGACGGGTCTTGTTGAGGATATTTCTGGCATAGCACTCCTTGTATTCGGCCAGAAGTGCGTCCACCAGTGCCTCATCCCCTGCCTTGTCCTCTGGCAGTACGCGCTCAATCAGCTTGCGGGAGCCGTTGCCCACCTTGTAGCGGTACAGGTCTACCTCGAAGGTGGGGAAGCCGTGGGCAGTGAGGACTTCGTTCACGCTGTCCGCCAAATCTTCCAACGAGTCGATAAGGGTGCCGTCAAGGTCAAAGACCGCAGCCTTGGCAGTGACGGCAGCCCTGTTGAAATATTGCATGATAATCCTTTCTGTTCGAAAAAAGCCTTCCCCTTGAGGGGAAGGTGGCAGCCGAAGGCTGACGGATGAGGTGGAAATGAACTAAATACTTCAGCCTGACTCAAAAAGTCGCACCTCATCTGCCCCTTCGGGGCACCTTCCCCAGAGGGGAAGGCTTTATTTGTCTCAGCCGTCCAGCTTCTGGGCCAGCAGCTGGTTCACCATCTGGGGGTTGGCCTTGCCCTTGGAGGCTTTCATGACCTGTCCCACCAAGGCGCCTATGGCTTTCTTGTTGCCGCCCTTGTAGTCGTCCACTGCCTTCTGGTTCTTGGCAATGACCTCGTCTACAATGCCCTCGATGGCCTTGGTGTCGGTGATCTGCACCAGGCCCTTGTCCTTGACGATCTTCTCAGGGCTGTCGGTATTGGTCCACATTTCCTTGAAGACCTTCTTGGCAATCTTGCCGGAAATGGTGTCCTTCATGATGAGCTGGATCATCTCGCCCAGGCGCTGGGCCTCCACGGGAGACTTGCTGATATCCAGGCCCTCATCGTTGAGGTTCTTCAGCAGGTCGCCCATCATCCAGTTGGCAGCCAGCTTGGCATCTGCGCCGGTAGCCACCACGGCATCGAAATACTCGGCCATAGCGCGGGAGCTGGTGATGATGCCTGCATCGTAGTCGGACAGGCCGAACTCGCTTTCCAGGCGGGCGCGGCGGGCATCCGGCAGCTCCGGCAGCTCGCTGCGGTACTTCTCGATGGTCTCCTCGCTGGTGATGATGGGAGGCAGGTCCGGCTCCGGCATATAGCGGTAGTCGTGGGCATTTTCCTTGCTGCGCATGGAAAGGGTGATGCCCTGTGCCGGGTCGAAAGTACGGGTCTCCTGGACGATGTGGCCGCCGTCCTCCAGAACCTCAGTCTGGCGCTCAATCTCGTAGTTGATGGCGTCCTCAAGGTTCTTGAAAGAGTTGATGTTCTTCATCTCCGTGCGGGTGCCCAGCTCCTTGGAGCCAACGGGACGCAGGGACACGTTGATGTCGGCACGGAGATTGCCCTCCTCCATGCGGCAGTTGGAAACATCGATGTACTCCATGATAGCCTTGATTTTTTCCATATAGGCACGGGCTTCCTCAGCGGAGCTCATGTCAGGCTCGGAGACGATTTCCAGCAGGGGCACGCCGGTACGGTTGTAGTCCACGTTGGAAGAAGCGGAGTCCTTGATATTGGTGCCGGAATGCACCAGCTTGCCTGCATCCTCCTCCATGTGGATGCGGGTGAGGCGGATGCGCTTCTTCTCCCCCTCCACGTCGATGTCCACCCAGCCGTGCTCGGCGATGGGCAGGTCATACTGGGAGGTCTGCCAGTTCTTGGGCAGGTCAGGATAGTAGTAGTTCTTGCGGTCGAACTTGCTGTACTTGTTGATTTCACAGTTGGTGGCAAGACCGGCCTTGATGCCAAACTCCACCACCCGCTGGTTCACAGTGGGCAGCACCCCGGGCATGCCCAGGCAGACAGGGCACACATGGGTGTTCTGGTCAGCGCCGAAACTGGTGGCGCAACCGCAGAAAATCTTGGTCTTGGTCTTCAGTTCGCAATGTATTTCCAGGCCGATTACGGCTTCATACTTCATCAGTTGTTACCTCCCAGCTTCGCCATCTTCGTGTGATAGTCCTGACTCTGCTCATAGGTGTAAGCCGCACGGATAATGGTTTCCTCGTCCAGGGCCTTGCCGATGATCTGCATGCCGATAGGCATTCCCTTGCTGGAGAAACCGCAAGGCAGGCTGATGCCAGGCAGGCCGGCCAGGTTCAGAGGCACGGTGCAGGCATCCTGCAGGTACATCTGCAGGGGGTCACCCGCCATCTCGCCGATCTTGAAAGCCGTGGTGGGAGCCACAGGAGCAAGGATCACATCCACCTGCTCGAAAGCCTTGGCATAATCCTCGGCCACCAGAGTACGCACCTTCATGGCTTTCAGATAATACGCATCGTAGTAGCCAGCGGAAAGGGCGTAGTTGCCAATGACAATGCGGCGCTTGACTTCCTCGCCGAACTTCTCTGTGCGGGTATTGGTCATCATGGACACCAGGTCCTCGCCCTCCACACGCTCGCCGTAGCTTACGCCGTCATAGCGCTGGAGGTTGGTGGCAGCCTCAGCGGGAGCGATGAGGTAATAGGCGGAAATGGCATAATCCGTGTGAGGCAGAGAGATATCCACGATCTCTGCGCCCATTTCCTTGTACTTCTCGATGGCAGCGCGGATGGTCTTCTCTACCTCAGGGTCCATGCCCTTCACGAAGTATTCCTTGGGCAGGCCGATCTTCAGGCCCTTCACATCCTCCACCAAGGCCTTGGTGAAGTCAGGCACTGCCGCTTCGCTTGAGGTGGAGTCCATCTCATCGTGGCCGGCAATGATGTTGAGCAGATGCGCGCAGTCCGTCACATCCCGGGTCACAGGGCCAATCTGGTCAAGAGAGGAGCCATAAGCCACCAGGCCATAGCGGGAAACACGGCCATAGGTGGGCTTCAGGCCTACCACGCCGCAGAAGGATGCGGGCTGGCGGATGGAGCCGCCGGTATCGGAGCCCAAGGACCATATAGCGGTGCCTGCAGCCACGGAAGCAGCGCTGCCGCCGGAGGAACCGCCGGGCACGCACTCGGTGTTCCAGGGGTTGCAGGTGGGATGGTAAGCGGAGTTCTCAGTGGAGCCGCCCATGGCGAACTCGTCCATGTTCAGCTTGCCCAGGATAACGGGATTCTCTGCCTTGAGCTTCTTCATGACCGTAGCATCATAAGGGGGCACGAAGTTCTCCAGGATCTTGGAAGCGCAGGTGGTCTTCACGCCCTCGGTGCATATATTGTCCTTGATGGCGCCGGGAATGCCCTCCAGGAAGGAAATCTCCTCACCGCGGGCAATCTTCTCGTCCACGGCGCGGGCCTGCTCCAGTGCCTCGTCACGGGTGACGGTGAGGTAAGCCTTGACCTCCCCCTCCACCTCGTCAATGCGGGAGAGCACATCCTCGGTCAGCTCTACGCTTGTAATCTCTTTATTCACCAGCATATCATGCAGGACATGAGCCGGTTTCTCGTATAATTTCACGTTCAATCCTCCTGCCTTATTCAGTCTTCCAGCACCTTCGGCACCTTGAAATAGCCGTCTTCCTTGAGGGGAGCGTTGGCAAGGGCTGCCTCCCGGTCAAGGGACTCCTTAACCTCGTCCTTGCGGAACACGTTTGCCATGGGCAAGGGGTAGGTGGTAGGCTTCACATTCTCCGTGTCCAGCTCGGAGAGATTATCCATATAGGTCAGGATCTTGTCCAGGTTGCCCAGGTAGCGCTCCGTGTCCTCCTCGGCAATAGAAAGCCGGGACAGCACAGCCACGTTATCCAGGTCCTCTTTCGTTACTTTCATTTCTATTCACCATCCAGCTATAAAATTCAACATTACAAGGCAATATTATAACGCAAAATAGCATATTTCGCCACAGGCAAAACCACTTAACTCGTTTCACAAATAGTTGTCGTCAAATACTTGCCTTCCCCTTGAGGGGAAGGTGGCAGCCGAAGGCTGACGGATGAGGTGCAACTAACCTCGATACAGTTCCTAAACTTGTAAACGCCCCACCTCATCCGCCCCTAACGGGGCACCTTCCCCTCAAGGGGAAGGCAGGGCCTTAAAGCATGGTTATCGGATCTATATCAATGGCAACTTCTGTGCGCAGGTGCAGCTTTTGTTCCCGCAGGAATTCCTGCACGGCGGGCAGGTCAGCGGTCTTGATCAGTACCACGAAGCGGTAGATATTGCGGAATTTGGCAATCACTGCTGGGGACGGCCCCACGATCACCTGACGCCTGTCGCCCCGGAAACGCTCCTCAAAGGCCTTCACCAGCCTTCTCCCCTTACCCTTGGCCATCTCCTCGTCTTCATCCTGAAACAACAGCTTCACAATCCTGCTATAGGGGGGGTAGAAAAGCTCCTTTCTCATGGCGAGTTCCTGCCGGAAAAACTCCTCATAATCCTGCTTCAGCCCTGCTGTCACCGCGTAGTGCTCCGGGTTATAAGTCTGCACTATGACCTGTCCCCTGCCGCCATGACGTCCTGCCCTTCCCGCTGTTTGTGTAATTAGCATAAAGCAGCGCTCTGCTGCCCGGAAATCGGGCATATTCAGGCTGGAATCGGCACTGATGATTCCTACGGAGGTGACATTGGGGATATCGTGGCCCTTGGCCACCATCTGGGTGCCCAACAGGATATCGTACTCATGGCGGCGGAAGCGGCTCAAGATCTCCTGATGGGCAAACTTCGTGCCCGTGGTATCCCTGTCCATGCGGATCACCCGGGCACGGGGCATGATTTCCCTCAGTTCCTGCTCCAGCTTCTCCGTGCCGGAGCCAAAGTACTTGATATAGCGGCTGCCGCACTTGGGGCAAACATCCGGCACCTGCTCGGCCACATCGCAGTGATGGCAGGAAAGGCGCCCGTTCTTATGGTACACCAGAGGCAAACCGCAGAGCTTGCACTTTATGACCTCCCCACAGGAACGGCACATGACAAAAGTCGAAAAACCGCGCCGGTTCAGCATGATGATGGACTGCTCCCCGCGAGCCAGGGTTTCCTCCAGCAGCCGCTGCAAGTCATGGGAAATGATATGCCTGTTGCCCAGCTTCAGTTCCCGCCGCATATCCACGGCATGAACCAAGGGCATGGGCAGGCTGCCGATGCGCTCCGGCAGCTCCAAAAGCTTCAGTTCCCCACTATTCGCACGGTAATAAGTTTCAAGTGAAGGCGTTGCGCTTCCGAGCAGCAGTACAGCCCCATGGATACGAGCCAGCTGTTCCGCCACCACTCTGGCATGGTAGCGGGGTGATTCGTCCTGCTTGTAGCTCATGTCCTGTTCCTCATCCATGACGATAAGGCCGATATCAGCTGCCGGAGTGAACAAGGCAGAGCGGGCACCGATGATGATGCCCGCCTCACCTCTTCTGACCCGCAAGATGGCATCATTGCGCTCGGATAGGGAAAGGCGGCTGTGCATCACCATGATATCCTCAGGGAAATACTCCTTGAAGGAAGCCACCACCTGCCCCGTCAGGGCAATCTCTGGCACCAGCACAATCACCTGACGCCCCAGGGCACGGACCTTCTTCGCCAGCTCCATGTAGACCTGGGTCTTGCCGCTGCCCGTGACCCCCTTCAGCAAAAAGCCCTGGAACGCCTTGGCCTCTGCTGCCTGCTCCAGCTCTGCCAGAGCATTTCCCTGGGCCTCAGTCAGCTGGATTTCCGGCGCATTGTTCAGTTCAGTCTTTCCTCCATAGCTGTCCCGCAGGACACGCTTCTGACGGACTTCCACCAACCCCTGCTCTTCCATCAGCTTGATAGTGGCAGGAGAAACCTTCTCTTCCCTAAGCGCAGTATATGAAAGCTCTTTTCCCTCGTTCTTTGCCAGAAGTTCCAATAAACGAAGCTGTGCTTTCTTGCGTTTGAAATCAACCTGCAATTCTTCCGTGACTTCTGCCGTCAGGCAGACATATTTCTCATAACGTGCTTTATCCCGCTTCTCTGCCAGATAATCCTTGACGAGCACCCCATAGCTGACCATGCGCTCTATCAGGCCAGGCAGTTCCTCCCCCATCCCGGGCAAGGCCTTCCTGATCTCCCGCAGGCTCTTGGGGCCCTCAGCCAAGAGATACTGGTAAACACTGCTGGCCATCGGCATGGCCAGCATCAGGTGCCCGCTCATGCTCTCCTCAGCAGCATAACTCACGGTAATCTTCAGCCCGGACTTCCCAGGCATGAAGAGCCGCATAATTTCCGCCAAAGAGCAGAGATAGAAGTCCGCAAGCCATCTGGCAGCCTTGATCATCTCCGGGGTGAACCAGGCTTCCTCATCCACTGCAGAGATAATTTCCTTCAGGGCATACTCCCGCTTTTCACCTTCAGCCTCTTCACGCACAGAGAGGATAAATCCCTCCACCTTCCGCCCCCCAAAGGGCACGAAAACACGCCAGCCAATCCCCACCTGGAGACTGTCCGGCACGATGTATCTGAACGCTTTGGCTATGCTTTTGACAGGTATGTTGACAAAAACTTCTGCGACCTGCATCTTCTACCCCTGTGAAAAAGAAAAACCACAGCTATCAAGCTGTGGTTTGGAATTCATATTATGGTGGAGACAAGGAGGATCGAACTCCTGACCTCTTGCATGCCATGCAAGCGCTCTCCCAGCTGAGCTATGCCCCCATAACACCCGGTCTTGCCGGTTGTTAACGTTTTTCGCTGTCAACATGTGTTATTATAGGGCATATAGATAAGGCTGTCAACAGGTAAATTGAAAAAAATTGATGTTTTTTCAAAAAAACTTTGTAATAGCCTTCAAAACAGCTGCAGCATCAGTCGATTATTTCCTTCTTGCCATACATCTCAGCATAATACTTCTGGTAATCACCGGAAATGATATTCTGCCACCAGTCTTCGTGCTCTTTGTACCACTCAACTGTAGCCTTGATGCCAACCTCGGGGCTGGTGGTGGGCTCCCAGCCCAATTCCTCACGGATCTTGGTGGGGTCAATGGCATAGCGGCGGTCATGCCCCTTTCTATCGGTGACATGCTCGATAAGCTCCTCACCCTTGCCCAGCTCTTTCAGGATGGCCTTCACCACCTGGATGTTCTGCCTCTCGTTATGTCCGCCGATATTGTAGACCTCTCCTACCTTGCCCTTGCGCAGGATGATTTCGATAGCGGCGCAGTGATCCTTCACAAAGAGCCAGTCACGGACATTGAGGCCATCGCCGTAAACGGGCAGCTTCTTGTCATGCATGGCGTTGATGATCATGAGGGGAATGAGCTTCTCCGGGAAGTGGAAGGGCCCGTAGTTGTTGGAGCAGCGGGAGATGGTCACCGGCAGGCCAAAGGTGCGGTGATAAGCCATGACCAACAGGTCTGCAGAAGCCTTAGAAGCAGAGTAAGGGCTGCTGGTATGAAGCGGCGTCTCCTCGGTGAAGAAGAGGTCGGGACGGTCAAGAGGCAGGTCGCCATAAACCTCATCTGTGGACACCTGATGGTAGCGCTTGATGCCATACTTGCGGCAGGCGTCCATGAGCACACTGGTACCGATGACATTGGTCTGGAGGAAAACTTCCGGGTTCTCAATGGAGCGGTCCACATGGGACTCAGCGGCAAAATTCACGATGATGTCCGGCTTTTCTTCCTCGAACATCTTGTAAACAGCCTCGCGGTCTGCGATATCGCCCTTGATGAATTTGAACTGCTTGTTCTTCTGTGCTTCTTCCAGGGTAGCCAGGTTGCCTGCATAGGTCAGCTTGTCATAGCAGATGATCCTGTCCTCGGGACGGTTCTCCAGCATATAGTAGACAAAGTTGGCACCAATGAAACCGGCGCCGCCGGTTACAACAATATTCATGATTCCGCTCCCTTACTTCATTTCCTCATAGACAAAGTTGATTTCATTCTTCTCCATACGCTCAGCCAGGGTAGGTGCCTTCTCGTCCTTGTCAGAGAGAATCAACGGCTGGATGGGCCACTCCACCCCTATCTCCTGGTCATCCCAGCGCACATTGCCATCGCACTCAGGCGCGTAGTAGTTATCTGCCTTATACTGCACTTCCACATCATCCGTGAGGGTGATGAAACCATGGGCAAAGCCACGGGGAATAAAAAGCTGCTTCTTGTTCTCAGCAGAGAGCTCCACCCCCACCCACTGGGCATACTGGGGAGACCCCTTGCGGATATCTACTGCCACATCAAAGATCCGTCCTCTGGTGCAGCGGACCATCTTGGCCTGGCACATGGGGTTCTGCTGATAGTGCAGGCCACGCAGTATTCCCTTCTGAGAGGAGAAGGACTGGTTGTCCTGCAGGAATTCCACCTCAAGCCCTGCCTCTGCCAGTTTTCTTTTTGACCAGCTCTCCATGAACCAGCCACGGGCATCACCAAAAACCTGCGGCTCCACTACATAAACACCCTTGAGTTTTGTTTCTGTAACTTTCATTCTCTCTGCGCCCCTTACTTTTCTTTAGCCAGCTGCTGCAAATACTTGCCGTAAGCATTCTTCCTCATGGGCTCCGCCAGCCTCAGCAGCTGCTCACTGTCAATATACCCCATGCGATAGGCAATCTCCTCGATGCAGGCCACCTTCAGCCCCTGACGAGCCTGAATGGTCTGGACGAACTGGGCTGCCTGCAACAGGGACTCATGGGTTCCCGTATCCAGCCAGGCATAGCCGCGGCGCATCTTCTCCACCCGGAGTTTGCCTGCCTCAAGATAGGCCTTGTTCACATCGGTGATCTCCAGCTCCCCACGGGGCGAAGGCTTCACTTCCTTGGCAATGCTCACAATGTCCTTGTCGTAGAAATACAGCCCTGTCACCGCATAGTTGGACTTTGGCTCTGCCGGCTTCTCCTCCAGGCTGGTGGCGCGTCCTTCCTTGTCAAAAGCCACCACGCCATAGCGCTCAGGGTCGGACACATAGTAAGCAAAGACCGTGGCCCCATCATCACAGGCAGCCGCCCTCTGCATAGCTTTGGCCAGATCAGAGCCATAGAAGATATTGTCCCCCAGCACCAGCGCACAGGATTCGCCATTGATAAATTCCTCACCAATCAGAAAAGCCTGAGCCAGGCCATCAGGACTGGGCTGCACTGCATAGCTGATGCTGATGCCCAACTGGCTGCCATCACCCAGAAGCCTTCTGAAAAGTTCCTGGTCCTGAGGAGTAGTGATAATCAGGATATCATTTATGCCAGCCAGCAGCAAGGTGCTCAAAGGGTAGTAGATCATTGGCTTGTCATAAATCGGCATAAGCTGCTTGGATACAACCTCTGTCAAAGGGTAGAGCCTGGTACCAGACCCGCCCGCCAAGATAATGCCTTTCTTTATCAAAAAAATCCCTCCAATGTTGAATAATAACTATCAATTATTATACGACACCAGAGGGAATTTTGCCAACAATATACAAATATGTTTGACTTAGATGTCATCGCATTTACTTGAATTCCACGAATTCGTTGATCCGTGCCCCGCCCTTGATCATAGGCTCCACAAAACTGCGCCAGATATTCATGACGATGACCCTGGGATGCTCCGTATCGTTCAGGGCCTCCTGCAAAGCCACGGCAAAGCCTTCCTGGGTATCTACGGTCTCCGCCTTGATGCCGAAGCTTTCGGCGTATTTCTCGTAATCCATCTGATAATCCAGCTCGCAGGCAATATAACGCTCGTTATACATGACCTTCTGCAGCTGGCGTATCATGCCCAGGCTGGTGTTGTTGGCGATGATGGAGATAATGGGGAGATTCAGTCTGGCAATGGTGTAGAACTCATTGCCCGTCATCTTGATGCCCCCATCACCTGCCACATGGATGACCCGCCTGTTCTTGCCATAATAGACCTGTGCCCCCATGGCGGCAGGCAGGCCGAAGCCCATGGTGCCAAGACCGCCGGAGGTGAGCCAGGTGCGGGGCTGCTCCGGCTTCAGGTGCAGGGCTGCCCACATCTGGTGCTGGCCCACATCGGTGGCAAAGGCATAGGGCTTGCCAGCCGTGGCTTTCGCCACCAGGTGCATGGCCCAAGGCACAGTCAGCCGGCTGTGCTGGTAGTCATACTCATAAGTCTCCCGCCAGCCTTCAATCTGCTGCCACCATTCCTTAAGCTCGCTATGGGGCTCATACCGCATCAAAAGGCCCAGGATGGTCTTCATATCCCCTGCCAGTCCCAGGGAGCCCGCCACATTCTTGTCAATCTCTGCCGGATCGATATCGATGTGGATGAACTTCTTGTCCTGGGTGTACTTCTTGAGGTTGCCCGTCTGGCGATCACCGAAGCGGCTGCCGATGGCAATGACCAGATCAGCCGCCGCAATGGCATGATTGGCAGCCTTCTCCCCGTGCATGCCTGCAAAGCCCAGAGACTGGGGATGAGAACCGGGCACAGCCCCCAGTCCCATGAGGGTATGCACCACGGGCAGATGGTATTTCTCAATAAAAGCCAATACCTCAGGGGTGGCCCCTGCCGCAATGACCCCGCCCCCCACAATGGCCAGAGGACGCTTGGCATTGACTATTTCCTCAGAGGCCTCGGCAGCGCAGATGCGGAAATCCGCGTCCGGCTTGCCAGGCTTTTTCTCCTCGACCGCCTGAGGCTCATAATCCACCTCGGCAAAGAAGAGATCCCGGGGAATGTCCACCAGCACCGGGCCGGGACGGCCCTTGCGGGCCAGCTGGAAAGCTTCCCGCAGGGTGGGGATGAGTTTCTTCACGTCCTTCACCTTGTAGTTGTTCTTGGTGATGGGCATGGTAATGTCCAAAATGTCCGTTTCCTGGAAGGCATCGCGGCCCAGCAGGGTAGTATCCACCTGACCAGTAATGGCCACCACGGGAATGGAATCCATAAAGGCAGTGGCCAGGCCTGTCACCAGATTGGTGGCGCCGGGGCCGGAGGTGGCCATGCACACCCCGACCTTGCCGGAAGCCCGGGCGTAGCCGTCTGCGGCATGGGCCGCATTCTGCTCATGGGTCACCAGAATCTCCTGCAGTCCCTGTTCGTCTTTTTCATCATAAAAAGCATCATAGAGAGGCAGGATCATGCCCCCGGGGTAGCCGAAGACCACCTCCACGCCCTGCTCCTTGAGGCAGGCCGCCACTGCCTTTGCACCTGTCATTTTCATTGTACGTCACACCCTTTGTGAGATTTCTCTCGTTATCTCTTCGGTGTTAGCCTTCTTAAATCCTTCTTTCCAAAGATCTGCAGTGCGCCAGCCTTCTTCTAAAACCTTTTCAACAGCCGCCTCGATAGCCTTGGCTGCCTCTTCCTCATGGAGGGAATACCTGAGCAGCATGGCCGCAGACAGAATAGTGCCCATGGGGTTGGCAATCCCCTTGCCGGCAATGTCCGGGGCGCTGCCGTGGATAGGCTCATAAAGGCTGGTAGAGGTGCCAATGGAAGCGGAGGGCAGCATGCCGATGGAGCCCCCCACCACAGCCGCCTCGTCGGAGAGGATATCTCCGAAGAGGTTGCCCGTGACAATGACATCGAACTGGGCAGGGTTGATGGCCAGCTGCATGGCGCAGTTGTCCACATAGAGGTTCTTCAGCTCCACTTCCGGATAGCCCTCTGCCACCTTGGCTGCCGTGCGGCGCCAGAGGCGTGAGGTAGCCAGCACATTGGCCTTGTCCACAGAGGTGAGCTTGCCCCGGCGGAGCTTCGCCGTCTCGCAGGCCAGCTTCACGATGCGCTCCACCTCAGGCACTGAGTAGTTCTCCAGATCCCAGGCCCGCTCTGCCCCTTCGTGTATCTCGGATTCGCAGCGCTCACCGAAGTAAATGCCGCCTACCAGCTCACGGACAATGACCAGGTCTACCCCCTTGGCCAGTTCAGGCTTCAGGGGAGAATACTCCACCAGAGCCTCTGCCACCTTCACGGGACGAAGGTTGGCGTAGAGGCCCAGTCCCTTGCGCAGGCCCAGGATGGCCTTTTCGGGACGCAGGGCAGGGTCTACATTATCCCATTTGTCGCCGCCCACAGCGCCGAAGAGGACGCCGTCGGCCTTCTTGCAAGCCTCCAGAGTCTCCTCAGGCAGAGGGGTGCCATATTTATCATAGGCGGTGCCCCCTGCATCATGGAACTCATATTCCAAACCAAGGTTGTATTTCTTGTCAGCTGCCTTAAGTACGGCCACGGCAGAACGGGTGATTTCCTCACCTATGCCGTCTCCGGGTATGACTACGATTTTTGCCATATGATCACCTGCTCTTGATATAGTTGATCAGGCCGCCGGCCTGGGCGATTTCCTGCACGAAGCCCGGCAGGGGATGGGCCTGGAACACGTCACCGGTGGTAAGGTCCTTGATCTCCCCGGTGGCCACATTCACCATCAGCTCATCGTCGGCCTTGATTTTCTCCACATCGTCCCCGATTTCCAACAGGGGCAGGCCAATATTGATGCCGTTGCGGTAGAAGATGCGGGCAAAGCTGGCGGCGATGACCACGGGAACACCTGCCGCCCTGATAGCCACAGGAGCATGTTCACGGGAGGAGCCGCAGCCAAAGTTCTTGCCGCCCACCATGATATCCCCTGCCTTCACATTCTGGGCAAAACTCTCGTCCAGGTCTGCCATGCAGTGCTTGGCCAGTTCCTGGGGGTCGAAGGTGTTCAGATATCTTGCTGCGATGATGATGTCTGTATCAATGTTGTCGCCATAGCGCCATACTTTTCCCTGATAAATCTGCTCTGCCATCTCACTTCACCTCCACTTCTGCCGGCACGGCAATGCGGCCCAGCACAGCGCTGGCTGCTGCCGTCTGGGGACCGGCCAGGTACACCTCGCTGGTCTTGTCACCCATGCGGCCCAAGAAATTGCGGTTAGTCGTGGACACGCAGCGCTCGCCAGGAGCCAGGATGCCCATATAGCCTCCCAGGCAGGGGCCGCAGGTGGGGCAGCTCACCACGGCGCCAGCCTCGATGAAGATATCGAAGAGCCCTTCGTGCATGGCCTGCTGGTAAATGGCCTGGCTGCCGGGAATGACAATGCAGCGCACCCTGTCATGGACCTTGTGACCCTTCATGACTTTGGCGGCAATCTGCAAATCCTCCAGACGCCCGTTGGTGCAGGAGCCGATGACCACCTGGTCGATTTCCACAGGCTCCTTGATATCCTTCACTGCCTTGGTATTCCCCGGCAGATGGGGGAAAGCTACCACAGGGTTGAGGGAGGAAAGGTCAATGGTGACGGTCTGCACATAGCCGGCATCCTCGTCCGGGGCCACCGGCTCATATGGCTGCTGCACCCGTCCTTCCACATATTCCCTGGTCACTTCGTCGAAGGGGAAGATGCCGTTCTTGCCACCGGCTTCGATAGCCATATTGGCGATGGTGAGGCGGTCTGTCATAGAAAGGGACTTCACGCCCTCCCCGGCAAACTCCAATGACTTGTAAAGGGCACCATCCACCCCAATCATGCCGATGAGGGTGAGGATCACATCCTTGCCCGTTATGTTTTCCGGCTTCTGGCCCGTCAGTTCCACCTTGATGGCCTCAGGCACCTTGAACCAGGCCTTCCCCGTAGCCATAGCCACTGCCAGGTCAGTAGTGCCCACGCCAGTGGAGAAACCGTTCACGGCACCGTAGGTGCAGGTGTGGGAGTCAGCGCCGATGGTGAGCATGCCCGGGCCTACGATGCCCATTTCCGGCAGGATGACATGCTCGATGCCCACTCTGCCCTGCTCAAAATAATGCTTGATTTCATGCTTGCGAGCAAAGTCACGCACGGCTTTCGCCAATTGTGCCGACTTGATATCCTTGGCAGGCTGGAAATGGTCCGGCACCAAGGCAATCTTTTCCTTATGGAAAACAGGACGCCCAATTTTCTCAAACTCCTTGATGGACGGCGGCGCCGTCACATCATTGGCCAGCACCATGTCCAGGTCGCAGATAACCAGTTCCCCAGCGGAAACCTGGTCACGGCCTGCATGGCGGGCCAAAATCTTTTCACTCATATTCATGCCCATAGGCTTGCCCTCCTAAACCTATATCCACGAAAAGCCTTCCCCGTCCCAATAGCCGGGGAAGGCTTTTCTATACTGGTCAATAACCTATATGAAGCTTAGTCCTTGGAAAGGTCGTCGCCGTCCTTCAGCCAGGACATCATGCCGCGGAGCTCCTTGCCCACCTGCTCAATCTGATGCTCGGCGTGGATGCGGCGCTGTGCCAGGAAGTTGGCACGGCCGGCAGCGCGGTTCTCCAGGAGCCAGTTGCGGGCGAAGGTGCCATCCTGAATCTCAGTGAGGACCTTCTTCATTTCCTTCTTGGTCTCCTCGGTGACGATGCGGGGTCCGATCATGTAGTCGCCGTACTCAGCAGTATCGGAGATGGACTTGCGCATCTTGGCCATGCCGCCTTCATAGAGTAGGTCAACGATGAGCTTCATCTCATGGAAGCACTCGAAGTATGCCATCTCAGGCTTGTAGCCTGCTTCTACCAAAGTCTCAAAGCCAGCCTTCATGAGGGCGCAGACACCGCCGCAGAGGACAGCCTGCTCGCCGAAGAGGTCAGTCTCCGTCTCATCCTTGAAGGTAGTCTGAATAGCGCCTGCACGGGTGCCGCCGATGCCGCGGGCATAGGCCAGAGCCACGTCGAAGCACTTGCCGGTAGCATCCTTCTCAGCTGCGAAGACCACGGGCACGCCGCCGCCCTCAGTGAAAGTACGGCGAACCAGATGGCCAGGGCCCTTGGGGGCTACCATGAAGACATCCACGTCCTCAGGAGGAACAATCTGCTTGAAGTGAATATTGAAGCCATGAGCGAAAGCGAGAGCACTGCCGGACTTGAGGTTCGGGGCAATCTCAGCCTTGTAGACATCGGCCTGTTTCTCATCCGGGATCAGGATCATGGTGATGTCAGCCTGCTTGACGGCCTCAGCCACAGGCAGCACCTTCAAACCATGCTTCTCAGCCTCAGCCTTGGACTTGGAGCCTTCGTAAAGACCAACCACCACGTTCACGCCGCTCTCCTTAAGATTCAGGGCATGAGCATGGCCCTGGCTGCCGTAACCGATAATGGCCACAGTCTTGCCGTTCATGACTTCCCAGTTGACATCCTGATCATAGTAAGTTTTTGCCATAGTACTCTCTCTCCTCACAGTGTTCATATATAGTATGTTCTCCGCGTTCCAGGGCGATGAGCCCCGTGCGGATGACCTCGGCAATGCCATAGGGCTGCACCAGCCTCAGGAAAGCCGTCACCTTGTCATCGCTGCCGGTGATCTCGAACATCAGGGTAGTGGATTCCACATCCACCACATGAGCCCGGAACAACTCGGCCATCTTGAGGACATCAAGGCGATTGCTGTCATCTGCATGAACCTTCACCATGGTCATGCCGCGGCATACTGCCACTTTTTCATCCAGCCGCTGGACAGCTCTCACAACCGGCATTTTTTCCAGTTGCTTGATAATCTGCTCCACCAGCTGTTCGTCCCCCTGCACCACCACAGTGATGCGGGAACAATCCGGCGTCTCTGTCACACCTACAGACAAGCTGTCGATATTGAACTCCCGCCGGGAAAACATACTCACAACCCTGACCAGCACACCGGTCTGGTTTTCCACAAAGACAGACAGGACATGTTTCATAGCAAGCCTCCCTTATGCTTCCATGGACTGTGCACAGTCTTCATACAAAAGGGACTGTCCACCAGAATCATACCGACATCAACCATTATAACACGGCTCACCTGTCCATTCAATGTGTATCCTTGTAAATATGTATACATTATTGCGCAACTCACCTCTTTTGTCAACAGCAATCTGTAATATTTTATGCATTTGTATGAACATCTTTGGTATTTTAATCCCTCTTCAGCGGACACACATTTGAACTGTAGGCTTTTATCTGCACTTATATCCTTTCTGCAAACACAGCAATGAACACCAAATTACATTTTTCTGAATAATTTCTTCTATCAAACTTCCCAGAGAAAGAAGGGATTCTGACAAATTTAACGAATAGTAGAGGCAAGGTATAAGATTAAAAACTATGTTAATTGGCCCTGATGCTTTTAACCTGGAATAAAAGAGGTGTTCGCGCAATGTTTAGTTTTTTCTCCAAAGACAAGAATAACGCTGCCCCGGAACCCACTCCTGCACCGCCCCCTACTCCCGCTGAGCGGGTGCATGCCACCCCTGCCATGCCCGTGGCCGCTGTCAGCAGCCAGCATGACATCAAAGCTGTCTACCTCAATCGGAACGAGCTCTCCAGCGACAAGCTGAAAGACCTCTGTGACCTGGCTGGCGGCGCTGCTCTCATCATGGGCTTCATCTCCCCCGATCTTTCCGTACCGGAAGTATCCCGGGCCATCAAGCAGGAAATCCCCGGCAATACCAAGCTGATTCTCATGACCACCTGCGGCGAGCTCTGCCGTGTCCCCGGCAAGCATACCTACTATCAGGATGCCCCGGATAATCGTGGTAAGGTGCTGTTGCAGGCATTTTCCAAACGCATGCTGGAAGATGTCTACATCGCCAGCATTCCCCTGCCCAACGATGATTTGCGCCGTGGTGAAGTCACCATGACGGTGGCAGAGCGCGTGGCGGCCCTAAAATCCGAGTTTGCCAAGCAGCATGTGCCCTTCCGCGTTTCCGTAAACCACACCTTCGCCTTTGTCTACATTGACGGCGTTTCCAGTTGCGAAACCTTTGTCGTGCAGGCTCTCTTTGACAGCGGCCAGCTGGCCTGCCCCTATATCGGCGGCAGCGCAGGCGGAGATTTGAGCCTTGGACGCACATACATCTACAATGACAAGGAGTGCCTGGAAAACCACGCTGTCATTGCCGTAGTGCGGCTCAGCAAGGAATATCGTTACGGGGTATTGAAATCCCAGGCCGTAGAGCCTGCCTATGGCACCACTTTCATGGTGGGAGCTGCTAACAGTTCCCTGCGCTACATTGAAACAGTCCAGGATCCCACCACGGGAGAGGACAACTCTTTCATAGATACTCTGAAAGAGCACTTCCACGTCAGCAGCACAGCCGAATTGGAAGCCACCATGCAGGACTACACCTTCGCTTCCAATGTGAACGGCGAATACTTCATCCGCACCATCTCCAAGATTGACGAAGAAAATGACCGCATTCATTTCTACTGCGATATCATGACAGGCGAGGAACTGTACCTCATGAAGCGCATTTCCCTGCCCCAGACAGTTCATTCCGACCTGCAGCGCTATATGCAGGGCAAGCCTGCCCCCATCGGAGGCATCCTCAACGACTGCATTCTGCGCCGCCTGGGCTATCCCAATGAAATCGGCCATGTGGATGAATTCGAAAACGTGCCTGTGGCGGGCTTCTCCAGCCTGGGCGAGATACTGGGGCTGCACGTAAACGAAACCCTCACCGCCATCTTCTTCTACCACGTCCTACCAGGAGAGTCCTACCACGATGAATATCTGGACAAATTCGCCAGCTTCTACTCTGACTGCCGGGCCTATTTCTTCAACCGCGAAATCGCCAGGCAGATGCACATGGATGCCCTGAAGGACAACCTCATCAATATGTTCCGCAACTATCAGGCCAAGATGCCAGGAATTGTGGACACCATCATGCGCATGTCCAATGATTCTGAGAGCCTGCAGGGCGCCATCCACCAGTTGGCAAGCGGCCTTGAGGAGCAGAACAAGCTCTTCAAGATGCTCATGAACCGCATGGGGGAAATCACTCCGAAGCTTGACCTTCTCAGTCAGCGTGCCCAAAAGATCAATGATGTCATGAACATGATCAACGAAATTGCCGCCCAGACCAACCTGCTGGCTCTGAATGCCGCCATCGAGGCTGCCAGAGCAGGAGAAGCAGGCCGCGGCTTCTCCGTGGTAGCCCAAGAGGTCAGGAAGCTCTCTGAAAATACCCAGACCAGCCTCCAAACTTCTGACGAAGCTATCAAGACCCTGTTGGGCGATGTGAAGCAGATAGACGAAATCCTGGCCGAGAACGACCAGTTCGAAGCCAAGATAGCGGAGTTTGACACCAGCTTCAGCGGTCAGATGAAGGATCTCCATGCCAATCTGGCCGACGGACTCCAACACATCCAGAAGTCTACCAGCTCCATCAAAGAACTGGAACGGCTCAACGATGCCACCCAAAGAGAGATGGAAAATCTCACGGTGATCATAAAGAATATCGAGATGGGTATCTAAGGATACTTGCAATAAAATATGCGGGCCCCGCCAAAGGGTCCGCATATTTTATTGCTTCAATTCAACTCTATAAATTTCATGATGACAAACATGATAAGCCCAATGCCTGCACCCACAATGGAGCCATTCATGCGAATCCACAAGAGATCAGGCTCCACCTTGTCATATACCAGATGGTTGAGCTGCTTGTCAGTCAGTCCAGACAGCACGGAGGTCACTACCACCCCCACCAGGGTCTGGGCATGAAGGGCAGAGCGCGCTATGAGATCATAGAGGAAATGCCCCACACTGCGCCGCAGTTCTTCATCCTCCTTCAGAAGGTCCAAAATGCGCTGATACTCCTCGCCAATCAGGCCTGCCAAGCGGGACTGAAGCACCGGCAGATGCTCGGCCAGGGGGTCCACCTCCCGTGCCTGATCCTCAGCCAGATGAGCACGCAGATGGGTGAAGGTACGCTGCACCGCCTCCCCCAGGGGCAGGTCTTCCAGCAAGCTGTCCTTCAGATCATGGAGCAACTGATGGAAAGCAGGGTCCAGATTCAGCACCATGGACTTCTCATAGAAAAGGGAGAGCAGGTCTTCCTGCAGCCGGCTTTCCGGCTTGGCCAGTTCCTCAAGGATTGAGAGCAGCTGCTTCTGCATCAGCTCTGCTGCTTCCTCCAGATCCACCAGATTGGTGGCCTCCAGGAAACCAGCTGCCAGCAGGCTCCAAAAGTCCCCCTTGGTGCGTTCCTTCTCGTAATCCTGCAGGTATTTCTCGATGGCCTTCCTGGTCTCCGGCTTCTCTACCTGCAGATAGCCGTAAGCCGCCAGCTTTGCCAGTATTTCATGGTCCCTGCCGCTGCGGGAAAGCCAGCGGCCGAACTCACCAAAGAAATCCTCCGGCTCCACCTTGGCCAGCGTGTCCTTGAACCTCTCAGCAATCACCGCCGCCTGCTCACCACTGCCCTCCCGGACAAGGATATTCCTTGCATAGACCAGCAACCTGTCTGTCATGCGAGCCCTGGTCTCCGGATGATCCAGCCATTCCAGCAGCATGGGCATGAGGTGAAGCCTTTCCAGATGGTGGAAAATCTTCCGCTTGGAGAAGAATTCCTTCTGCACCAGGGTCACAGACGACTGGATGAAAGAATCCCTGCGCCGGGGCAGGATGGCCGTATGATAGGGAAACCCCAGGGGCTTCTCAAAAAGCGCCGTAACTGCAAACCAGTCTGCCAGGCCGCCTACCAGAGCCGCCTCCGCACAGAACAGCATGCCATCTGCCAGGAGGCTGGCGGGATAGGAAAGATGCAGGCACAGGCAGAAGAGGAACACCACCAGCACAAAGAGCAGGGTCTTGTCCGCCTTGTTCCAATTGCTCCAGATCACAGGCCCCACATCCTTTCCGCCAGGGTCACCAGGATATAGAGCCCCATGCCCACCAAAGAGCCCACGATTGCTCCGTTGATGCGTATCATCTGCAGGTCATCCTGCACCCTTGCTTCCACGAACTCCACCAGCTCATCGTCACTGAATTCTGCCAGGCGTTCCCTGATGATGCCGGGAATGAGGTCGTGGTGCTTGGCAAGCTCCGTCTCCAGGAAATCCTTCAGCTTCCTGTCAAAACTCTGCTGCAGCTTTTCCGATTGCACGAAACTGTCCACATTGCTGTCCACGAAAGAGCGGAAGCCAGGCAGCCAGAAGGGATCCTCCCCCTTCACATTGGCTTCCAGCCAGCGTTCCAACAGCGGCTCCAAATCCAGCCTGCCCACCAGGCTGTCCTTCCAATCCTTCAGCAGGTCATGCAGGCTTTCATCCCGGCTGAAATTCATCAGCATGGTTTCAAGGCCCGCCTTGAGGGCCGCATAACTCTGGGTTTGCCCCTGCAGGAGTTCCTGCAGCTGCTTCTGTAGTTTCTCATTGAGGATGGCGAGGATCTTCTCGTCACTGAGGTCCATGAGCTCCAGCACAAAGGCCCTGCCTGCCGAATCTCCCTCATACTCCTTGCGCAGCAGGCTGATATGGGACAGCAATACCTGCTGGAACACCGGTGAGGAAAGCACCTCCTGCCCTATGGTCAGGAGGCTGTGTATGATGCTGCGGGAATTTTTTTCCTCCGCCAGCATCCGCACCAGATCCATCAGCACATTTTCCAAGGCCAGGGACTTCAGCCCATCCTGGATAGAAGGAGCCAGCTCCCTTGCCACCCTGGCAGTATCAAGGGTGTTGATGCCGCGCAGCAGTACCTGGCATGCTACCTCCTGCAAGCGTTGCCGCCCTCCCCGGTACTCAAGGTAATCCACCATGAGGCCAGCCGTATCCTGCTGCCTGAGCACTTTCATGACATTTTCGGTGCTCAGGAGGTCCTCGCTGGCAAACTGCACAATGGCATCCATGATGCGGGGCCGGTTGCGCCGCAAGATATCCGTGCGATAGGCAATACCCAAAGGACGGCGGAAGATGGCCGTCACGGCAAACCAATCTGCCAGACCGCCAATGGTGGCCGCCAGGAAGCCGTGGTGCAGCAGCCCTGCCCCAAAGCCTCCCTGTATGCCCAAAGTCCCCAGGAAGCCTGCCGCACTGAGTCCCAGGGCAAGATTAGCCTTATTTTTCTTCTGCATCAGAGCCTCTGTCCCAACTCCTTCAGATAAGCTTTGAAATCAGCACCCAAATCGTCGCGTCTCAGGGCAAACTCAACCGTAGCTTTCAAGAACCCCAGCTTGTCACCCAAATCGTAGCGCTGGCCCTCGAAATCGTAGGCATAGACAAAATCCTCTTTCGCCTGCACCTTCAGGGCATCAGTAAGCTGGATCTCGCCGCCTTTTCCAGGTTTGGTTTCTTCCAGGATACGGAAGATGGACGGCTTGATGATATAACGCCCCAGTACCGCCATGCGGCTGGGAGCGCTGCCCACATCCGGCTTCTCTACCATGTCCAGGACCTTCAGCAGGCGCGGATTATTACCCTGCTCACCATCAATGATGCCATAAGAAGATACCTTATCCTCAGGCACAGTCTGGCACCCCAGCACAGAACCACCGGTAGTCTCATAAACATCTATCAACTGCTTCAGCGCAGGTTTTTCTGGATTGTAGACCACATCATCACCCAGGAGCACCGCAAAAGGCTCATCACTGACAAACGCCTTGGCACAGAGAATTGCATCTCCCAATCCATTCATGTGGCGCTGACGTATGTAGTGGATATTGATATCTGCTGTCTCCTGCACCTGCTTCAAAAGGTCAAGCTTGCCTTTTTTCTCCAGTTCCCGCTCCAAAGTTGGCGCAGAATCAAAATGATCCTCGATGGAACGCTTGCCATGGCCGCTGACAATGAGAATATCCTCGATGCCACTGGCAATGGCTTCCTCAACTATATACTGGATAGTCGGTTTGTCCACAATGGGAAGCATTTCCTTCGGGGTGGCCTTGGTGGCCGGAAGGAAACGGGTACCATAACCTGCTGCCGGAATGACGGCTTTTCTGATTTTCTGCATAACAATCCCTGCCCATCTGAATTTTTATTATTTATTGTATAACCTCTATTATTTTACACCAAAAAGGGATTCCTCGCCACCTCTTGCAACGGGAATCCCTAAAACACACGTCACGAAAATTGCATCTCTCAGCTGGCAGCCATCAGGCATTCAGCACTATCGTCTGCTTCCTGCATCCTGCCCACAAAAGAGTCCGTCAGATGCAGTTCATAAGAAGGCTTGCCACGAAGCATCTGCAGTTCCCTGGCATCAGGTGCCAGAGAACTGCCGTCCGGCAGGAAGACACAAATGGCGGCGTGTTCATGGCTGCCTGCAAGGATCAGAGCCTTATCGGCGCCCACGCCCTTCTGCTTGTCCATAAGCAGGCACATGGCGCCCGGCCCTGGCATGAAGCCCTTCGTCCCATCCAGAACCAGATAATTCTTGCCCTCTGCCACGAAGCCTTTTACCACCATCATGTCTGTTCACCGGCCTTTCTGCTATCGACTAATAAATCCCTTCCAACTGACTCACATTATATCAGTCATTTTCTTCTATGAAAATCACAAAATCTGCTTTTCATGTTGCAAAAAATGTACTAAAATATATTCAAGAGAGCTTTAACAAGAGCGAAAGGATATGACTTATGCCTGGCTATCAGAAAAAAGGCTACCTGGTCAGCGATTTCCGGGTTTTCCGGCTGAAAGACGCTGCCATGAAGGAAATCCCCTTCCACTACCACGACTTCCACAAGATAATCCTGTTCCTGGACGGCAGGGTGGATTACGTCATAGAAGGCAAGACCTACGCCCTGCAGCCCAGGGACCTTGTCTTCGTATCAGCAGGAGAAATCCACCGCCCCATTATCCATGACGAGGACGAAGGGGCAGTACCCTACGAGCGCATTGTCATCTACATTGCCCCAGACTTTCTGGAACGCTGGCAGGAGGAAGGCAGCAGAGGAGCTGACCTGTCCGCCTGTTTCCAGAAGGCCAGAGAGACAGCCAGTGTCATGCACCAGCCTCCTGGCACCAGCCACGATTTGCTCTATCACATGGACAAACTGGAAAAAACCGCCCACGGTGAGGGCTTCGGTAATGAGCTTTACACGGAAATACTCTTCATTGAGTTCATGATCCTGATAAACCGTTCCCTGATCGAACATGAACTCAGCGCCCTGGAAAATGCTTCCTATGACCCGAAGATACAGGAAGTGCTGACATATATAGGCAGCCATCTGGCTGAGGACCTCAGTGTGGAATCCCTGGCCGCCAAAGCCTATATGAGCAAGTTCTACCTTATGCGCAAGTTCAAGGCAGACACAGGTTACGGCCTGCACCAGTACATACGCAGCAAGCGCCTGCTGATGGCCAGAGACCTTCTCAAGACCGATACGCCCATCACCCAGATTGCCGCAGACGTTGGTTTTATGGATTACTCCACCTTCTCCCGGGCCTTCAAGTCCATGTTTGGCTGCACTCCGAGAGAGTACAGGAACAATCAATTGAACTGAAAAAGCCTTGCCGATTGGCAAGGCTATTTTTATTGACACAAACTCTTAGAGATGCCAGAACCAGATATAGACGTTGGCCATGGCAATGGTCAGCACCATCACCGGCAGGGCGACTTTCATGAAACCGATGAAAGAAATCTGCTTGCCGTGCTGGGCAGCCAGAGAGGCCACCACCACGTTGGCGCTGGCACCAATGAGGGTACCGTTGCCGCCCAGGCAGGCACCCAGGGCCAGGCTCCACCACATGGGCTCCAGATTGGAAAGGCCCATGGCCCCCATGTCCTGAATCAGCGGAATCAGGGTAGCCACGAAGGGAATGTTGTCTATGAAGGCAGAAGCAAAGGCGCTCATCCAGAGAATCAGGATGGCGGTGCCCTCCACACTGCCCTGGGTAACCTTGATGGCCTCAGCAGCCAGCATCTTGATGACGCCAGTCTCCACCAGAGCACCTACCAGCACGAAGAGGCCGGCGAAGAAGAAGATGGCCAGCCACTCCACCTTGGAGAGGACCTTGGCAATCATGTGCTCGTTCTGGGGGAAGGAGATGAGGAGCAGGAAGCCTGCTCCTGCCAGGGCTGCGGTAGCCGTCTCCAGATGCAGGGTGCTATGAAGCACGAACATGGTGAGGGTCAGGGCGATGGCCAGCAGGCACTTCTTGAGCAACGCCGGATTGGCAATCTGGCTCTTGGCGTTAAGGCTCATGACCTTGGCCTGCAGCTCAGGCTCGGTGTGCAGCTGCTTGCGGTAAAGCAGCACCAGCAAAGCCTCTACCACGATGAAGATGACAATGGATACACCTGTCATATTCCAGACGAAATCCATGAAAGACAGGCCCACGGCGCTGCCAATCATGATGTTTGGCGGGTCACCAATCAGGGTGGCTGTACCGCCGATATTGGAAGACAGTATCTGCGCAAACAGGTAAGGCTTCACGTCCACTTTCAGCTGGGACGTGATGCTGAAGGTGATGGGCACCGTCAAGAGTACTGTGGTCACGTTATCCAGCAGGGCTGAGCACACTGCCGTAATGGTGGAAAGAGCAACCAGCAGCGCCACCGGCTCGGCCTTGACCTTCTTGGCAGCCCAGATGGCCAGGAAGTTGAACAGGCCCGTCTCGCTGGTGACATTGACGATGGTCATCATGCCGATGAGCAGTCCCAAAGTGTTGAAGTCGATGTGATGGATAGCGGTCTCCTGGTCAAGGATGCCCAAGAGGATCATCAGCATGGCGCCGAAGATGCCCACGATGGTGCGATGCACTTTCTCTGAAATAATGAGTGCATAAGCTATCAGGAAAATCGTGACAGCTATCATAGTCTGTGTTTCCATAAAAACCCCTTTCTCTCTATGCCTTCCCCTTGAGGGGAAGGTGGCATCCCGGAGGGATGACGAATGAGGTGCCACGTAAATATCATACGTAAGCCTAATAAGAGCAACTCCACCTCATCTGCCCCTACGGGGCACCTTCCCCTCAAGGGGAAGGCTTCTTAATTAAGCTTTCCCCAAGTTAATTTTCGGCTCTAATACGATTTTCTGTCCCTCTTTTTTAACTCTAAAGCCGTAGCTGGTGATGCCCTGCAGGGCCAGCTCCATCTTCAGCTGAGTCAGGGCACGGCCCAGCTCGTCAGTGAGGGCAGGGGTGAAGCCTGCCCGGGAGAGATTCACAGGAGGCGCGGCTTCTGCCTCAGCTTTCTGCTTCTTTACCTGCGCCGCCTCGGCCTTGACGAACTTGGTCTCGACGGTATCTTCCTCCACAAAGTTCTTCAGCATATCCTTGTCGGAAAGATCCCGGGGGATTTTGGCCTTGGGCGGTTTCTTGGTCATTTTGGACATATTATCACCTTAACCTTTCTGGCTGGCCTTGGCCCAACTGTCGCGAAGTCCCACCACACGGTTGAACACCAGATGGTCAGGGGTGGTATCCGGATCAACCACGAAGTAGCCATCACGCAGGAACTGATAGTGAGTGCCAGCTGCCGTGAGCTTCACGCTGGGCTCAATCCAGGCATTCTCTATGACTTCCAGGGAGTTCTTGTTCAATGACTCAAGGAAGTTGTCGGGAATATTTCCATCCTCATCAGTTTCGATAAGATAATCGTACAAACGCACCTCAGCAGGCAGGGCCGTCCTGGCTGCCACCCAGTGAATGGTGCCCTTGATCTTGCGATTGGCGGTAGGACCGCCGGTCTTGGAGTCAAGATCTGCCGTGCAGCGAAGCTCTACCACGCTGCCAGCCTCATCTTTGATGACTTCCTCGCACTTGATGATATAGGCGTGCTTCAGGCGAACTTCCCCGCCGGGCTTCAGACGGAAGAACTTTTTGGGCGCTTCCTCCATGAAGTCCTCCTGCTCGATGTAAATCTCACGGGAGAAGGGCATGAATCGGCTGCCGCCGTGCATGGGATTGTTGTCAGCTATGAGCCACTCTTCCTTATCCTCGGGATAATTGGTGATGGTGACCTTCAGGGGACGCAACACTGCCATGACCCGGTCAGCATTCTCATTCAGGTCATCCCGGACGCAGTGTTCCAGCATGGCTGCATCCACCAGGCTGTTGGCCTTGGCCACGCCGATTTCCTCACAGAAATGGCGCAGGGCGGCAGGCGTGTAGCCACGGCGCCTGAGGCCCGCAATGGTAGGCATGCGGGGGTCATCCCAGCCGGAGACAATCCCCTCCTCCACCAGCTGGCGAAGCTTCCTCTTGCTGGTGACGGTGTTGGTGAGATTCAGGCGGGCAAACTCAATCTGACGGGGACGCTTGCCCTCTTCAAAGCCCAGAGACTCCAGCAGCCAGTCGTAGAAGGGGCGGTGCTCCTCAAATTCCAGGGTGCAGACGGAGTGGGTGATGTTCTCGATGGCATCGGACAGCGGGTGGGCAAAATCGTACATGGGATAGATGCACCACTCATCTCCGGTGCGGTGATGATGGGCATGGGCAATGCGGTAGATAACCGTATCACGCATGACCAGATTCGGAGAAGCCATGTCAATCTTGGCCCTGAGCACATGGCTGCCGTCCTCGAACTCCCCTGCTCTCATGCGGCGGAACAGGTCAAGGTTCTCCTCCACGCTGCGATTACGATAGGGGCTTTCTTTGCCCGGCTCCGTCAGTGTGCCGCGATAGGCCTTGATTTCCTCAGCAGAGAGGTCATCCACATAGGCCAGCCCCTTCTTGATGAGCTCCTCGGCATAGCCGTAGAGCTTCTCGAAGTAGTCGGAAGCATAGAAGCGGCGGTCTCCCCAAGAGAAGCCCAGCCATTTGATATCCTCCTGGATGGAGTCAACGTACTCCGTATCCTCTTTGGTAGGATTGGTATCGTCAAAGCGCAGGTTGCAAAGGCCTTGATTCCGCTCTGCCAGCCCGAAGTTCAGGCAGATGGATTTCACATGGCCTATGTGCAGATACCCGTTAGGCTCCGGTGGGAAGCGGGTGTGAATGCCCTCAGTGTATTTCCCCTGGGAAAGGTCGTCCTCGATGATATTCTGGATAAAATTCGAGGCCAGTGTCGTTTCTGCCATAAATCTTTCTCTCCTTACCTCAATAGATGTCTGCTGCATCCTTGGTCTTGCATTTTTCTTCAATATACTTGTACATGCGGTCAAAGCCCGGCTTCAGTTCCGGCTGCTCCTTAACTGGCAGGTGAGCCACCACCGCATCAACATAACCTTTTTCCACAACTTTTTTCAAGGTCCAGGCAAAGTTGATGTCATACACCCACATGAGGCGCACCAGCACCCTGTCCCCCTGTGTGGTTATGCGGTAATAATCCACCTGATTGCCATCAGCAAAGTCCTTCACGAAACCTTCACTTACCAGATGCTCCCCCGTGTTCTTCACGAACTTGGGCATCATGGCATCTTCATTGTCAAGATACGGCGTAAGCACCCGGTAAATATCCAATTTATCCGCATCCCGCAACAGCCTGGCGAAAAGCAGTTTTCTCTTGCTATCCGTCGGCTCTATGACCTTCTTGTTGTGATTCTTGATGGCAAAGCGCACCAAAGCCTCATCCTCCGGGGCAAGGCGCTTCATCAAATCAAGCTCATCGAGAACCTTCAGGCCCAAATCCGCATGATCCTCGGACTGGGAATCATTGAAGGTCTGATAGAGGCTGTACTGGCGGAACCTGCCCACATCGTGGAAAAGCCCCATAATCTCAGCCAGCTGCACATCATGGGCATTCAGCTCCAGATGCTTTGCCAGTTCCCGGGCGATGGAAGTCACATAGCCCGTATGCGTTTCCTTGATGCGGATGCCCAGCATGACCTCCTCATCATCTGTATGAAAGGTTTTCATATATGCATCCATCCAGCTGTGCATCTCTTTCAGCAGCGGCTGCAAATCTTCTTCTGCCAAAATCAGCCCCCCCTTAAAATTCCTATGAGATAATATTATACTACTTACTCCTAAGACTTACAAGCAACCCCACAGGCTGCCCAACCAAAGGAGCACGGGCACCATGACTAAAGCCGGCAGGTAGTTTATCACCTTGAACTTAGTCAGCTCAAGCATATTAAATCCTATGGCAACTATCAGAAGGCTGCCTGTGCAGGCAGTTTCCTTTATCAATTCCGGTGAAATAAATGGCGCCAGCCACTCTGCAAAGAGCACGATGCCGCCTTGGAATAGCAAGGTGAAGATTGCCGAGCCCATAACTCCCACTCCCATGGCCGCCCCCATGATGGTACCGGAAACAAGATCCAGCAGGGATTTGGTATAGAGCAGGGTGTAATCAGCCGAAAGGCCGGCATTGAGAGAGCCCACTATCACCATGGCCCCCACATTCATGATGAGGCAGGAGGTCACAAAGGCGTTGGCCATCTTAGCCCCCTCCCCCTTACCTGCAAAGCGGGAGGTGATGCGCTCCGTGAAGCGGTTCACATGGCCCTCCCAGTCCAGCCATTCACCTATGAGCACTCCCAGCACACAGGCCACGATCATGAGAAGAATCCTCTCTTCTGCTACTGCCCCCTGTATGCCGATGATCACGGTGCAAAGCCCCAGTGCCTTCATGATGGCTTCGGAAATGTGCTTGGGGATGCCCCGCCTCAACAGGAGGCCCACGGTAGTGCCCAAGATGATAGCTAAGGTGTTGACTATGACTGCAAACATGGCAGGCCTCCTGATGTGTAGCTGGCGCGAATATTTCCTATGATACAGTGCAACATTGTAACATGAAAATTTTTTTTCTGCACTATTGACATAAGGCCCCTTCTCCTGTATAATTTTTAACTGTCGATAAGACATAGGGGTATCGCCAAGTTGGTAAGGCACGGGATTCTGAATCCCGCATGCGTTGGTTCGAGTCCAGCTACCCCTGCCATTGAAATTGCAGCCGCAAGCTTTGCTTGTGGCTTTTTTGTTGCATTGAAAAGCCTCCACCGCTTGCGGTGGAGGCCTAAATAACATTTACATGCTCTCAGCCTGTGAGTGACCTGCTGCAATATTCTCCGCCAGGATATCGGCAATATGCCGCACCCTGATGTCGGGAGCCTGCTGGTCAAGTCCTCCCCTGAGCTGCATGAGGCAGGCGGGGCAGGCTACGGCTACGGTGTCCGCACCGCTGGCCTTGATGTTGTTCACCTTCTCTTTCAGCATAGGCAGGGAAATCTCGCTGTACTTCACGCCGAAGGCACCCGCCATGCCGCAGCACTTGTCGCAGTCCTTCATCTCCACAAAGTCCACTCCCGGGGCAGCCTTCAGAAGTTCACGTGGCTCCTTGTAGACCCCCAGCCCCCTGCGGATATGGCAGGAATCGTGGTAGGTGACCTTCTCCGTACCAGCCGTGGGCATCAGGCGGCCTGCCTGGCGGTAGCATTCAGCCACGAAGCTGGTGAACTCACGCACCTTGGCGCCGAAAGCCTTAGCCCGCTCGCTCCACTCCGGGTCATCTGCGAAAAGCTCCACATAGGTCTTTTCCAGAGTCTCGGCACAGGTTGGGCAGGCACTGACGATGATGTCAGCCCTAGTTTCCTCAAAGGCTTCGATATTCTGCCTGGCGATTATCTTGGCCGTCTCCCTGTCGCCAGTGCCCAGTACAGGCTTGCCGCAACAGCTCTGCTGCTCGGGGTAGATGACCTCGATATTCAGGTCCTGCAAAACCTTCACCACGGATTCGCCGGTGCCGGGGAAGACAAAGTCCATATTGCAGCCGCTGAAGAATGCTGCTCTGAGCACAGGCTGCTCCGGGTTCTCTTTGAACAGTTCCTCCGTCCTGTCACGGAAAGGCCTGGCGGCAATAGCAGGCAGGCTCCTGCCCTTGGTCATGCCGGCAAAGAACAGAGGCAGATGGCGGATGAAGCCGCCGGACTCCACAGGCTTCTGGGCCAAGGCCCCCATGCGCAGCAGGGTGTGGAACACCTTCCTGTGGGTGAGGATATGGCGGAAGGCTGTCTTCTCCGGCAACCCCAGGCCATGCTCTTTCACATAGCGGGAACGCAGCTCATCAATGAGGTCGGGAATAGGCACCTTGCCCGGGCAGATGGTCATGCACTTGCGGCAGCCAATGCAGAGGTCACTAAACTGGGAGAAGGACTCCATATTGTTCAGGAGGCCCGTCAGGATTGCGCCAATGCCGCCTGAGTATATATGACCGTAGACATGCCCCCCTACCAGCGTCCAGATGGGGCACACATTCAGGCAGGAAGCGCAGCGCACACACTGATAGACCTGCTTGAGCTTCGGGTCAGCCGCCGCCCTGAGGCGTCCATTATCCAGGAGAATCACATACTGCTTGCGCTCCTCCTCTACCAGCCGACCATCCTTCTCATAGATGACAGGGGTAGGTCCGTCCACCATGGTCATGTAGCTGGTCATGCGCTGGCAGGTGCCATTGCGGGGCAGGAGCCGCAAAATCTTGGCGGCGTCCCTTACTTTTGGTATCAGCTTCTCATACCCCAGGATTACCACATGGACGCGGGGCATGGTGGTGACCAAACGGGCATTGCCCTCATTGGTCACCAGGCCGATGGCACCGTTTTCTGCAATGCCGAAGTTGGCCCCGGTGATGCCCATGTCAGCTGACAGGAATTCCTCCCGCAGCACCCGACGGGCAGTGTGAATCATGTAGGGAATATCGCTGGGCACATCCTCATGCAGTTCCTCGGAGAAGAACCCGGCGCACTGCTCCCGATTCAGGTGGATAGCGGGCATGACCATGTGGGAGGGCTTCTGGCCTGCCACGGACAGCATCCATTCCCCCAGGTCAGTTTCCCTGACATGCAGACCCTTTTCCTCAAGGGCCTGGTTCAGATGGATTTCCTCAGTAGCCATAGACTTGGACTTCACAATGCGGTGAACCTGCTCCTGCTCACAGATCTTCAGCAGGATTTCCTTCACCTCGTCACCGTCCTTGGCCCGGAAGAAATGACCGCCCCGGGCCTTGATGGAAGCCTCGAACTCGTCTGCCACCTCGTCGATATGGTCTACGGTCCACTCCTTCATGTCCCGCAGGTCATCCCGCAGGCGGTCGATGGACACCACATTGTCGTAAGCCTTGAGCCTGGCGGCAGGATATTCATTCACGAAGCGGGAAAGGGCATCCCGCATGACCCCGTCCTTCAGCTTGACCTTGATTTCCTTGTGAAGATTTCTCTGCTCATGTTCTTCATGCTCGTATCTGAGTTTTCCTGCTGCCATGTCAATGCACCTGCCTTTCCAATCCCTGCTCCACAGCCATGATGATAAAGCGGCTGGGGCCATGCACCCCAAGGGAAAGAACCCTCTCAATATCCGCCGTGCGGCTGGGGCCCGTGATAAAGCCCATATAGCCGGACTTGAAAACCTTCTCTATCACCTCAAAGGCTGTCTCCACATCCCTTACCATATAAGCAGGGTCAAGGAAAACCACATGCACCGGAGGCAGCATGCCCACTACCCGGGATTCGAAGGCGTAAGTATCCACACATACGCTGCCTGTCTCCCCCACGCCAAACTCCGCTACGGAAATACCCAGGTCAGCCTGGGGGGCCTGGCGGGCAATGTCGAATTTATCTGTATAAAGTTCCGTTCTTTTAGCTAACTCATCATACAAATGATCAAGAGCAGGCAGCTCCCCGCCCCCTACTGCCACCACCTTCTTCACAGCCAGGCTCTCAATGAGTTCCTCCAGCTTCCGCCTGGCTTCCAGCATATCAGGCACCCGCCAAAGCTCCGCTGCAGCAGCTTTGGCGTTCACAGAGAAGTCATTCCAGTACTTCCCCGACACCAGCTCATCCGTAAAGGCTTCCTTGGGCCAATCATCGCAGACTTTCAGCATAATGGCACACTCTCCTAACACATTGCTCTATACATCCATCCTTGCTCAAAAATCTAATAAATTCATCCGATGAATTTATTCTAGCAGTATTTTCAGAATATGTCAATTCTTTTCAATAATGATTTTAATAACCGATGGAAATTCCCCTTGCACTTGCCTATAGCAAAAGAATTCTATTATACTAACTAGGGTATGTTGGTTAATTCACTCATTTAATCAACACGCTCTACGAAGAAAAACAGAAAGGTGCCACAAAACTATGGTCAGAATCAAAGATGTTGCCAAGGAAGCAGGGGTAGCCGCCAGCACGGTTTCCCTGGTGATGAATAAGAAGGGCTATGTGTCGGAAGCCACCCGGGCCAAGGTAGAGGCCGCCATGGCCAAGCTCAACTATGTGCCCAGCGAAATGGCCAGAAACCTATCCCTGAACCGCACCAATACCATCGGGGTCATCATGCCCTCCCTCTCCCATCCCTTTTTCGGCGAGGTGGTAGAAGCTCTGGAAGCCGCCCTCTATGCCCGCAGCTACAAGATGATGCTCTGCTGCACCCAACACAAAGAAAATGCAGAGCGCACCTTCGTGGAAATGCTGAAGCGCCGCACTATGGACGGCATCATCATGGGAGCTCACTCCCTGGATGTGGCTCTCTACGATGATATCAGGCAGCCCATCGTGGCCTTTGACCGCTATCTGAATGACCACATCCCCATTGTCCACTGCGACCACCATCAAGGAGGAGAACTGGCTGCCCGCACCCTGCTCAACCATGACTGCCATCTGGTAGTGGAAATCGTAGGTTATCAGGGAGTCAGCACCCCCGCCAACGAATACCACTGGGTGGCGGCAGACAGGCTGCGCCGCCACGGCGTGAAAGTGGAAATGCTGGAAATGCCTTGGAACGCCTTCAGCTATGGGGACTTTATGGCCTCTGCACGGGAACTTTTCCAGAAATACCCCGAAGTAGATGGCATCCTGGGAGCCGATCTCTCCATCTCTGCCTGCCTGAACGTGGCCGCAGAAACAGGACGACGTGTGCCTGAGGATTTGAAGCTGCTGGCTTACGATGGCACTGCCGCCGCTCAGATGGGCAGGCAGCCTCTGACCGCAATTCGCCAGCCCATTGAAGAACTGGCGGAGCTGGCCGTGCAAAAGATCATCCATATGATAAATGAAGAGACAGATGATACCCCCTGGGTAATCCCGCCTGCATTGCTGAAAGGACAAACTTGCTAATTCAGCCGGTTTGTCCTTATTTTATTTAATTTTTTCCGAAATGCTATTGACAAAGGTTTATTGTTCCACTATTATAAACATATCGAACCGATTTGATATTGGCTCGATTTTCTAAAAAGCTTTTGTCGAACCGATTCGACACATCAAGGAGATGGAAAGATGCAAGAAGCAATGAAGGTTACCGACCAGCGCTACCGGCTGGGCTACCACCTGATGACCAAAGGGGGCTGGATGAACGACCCTAACGGTTTTTCCTGGTTCAAGGGCTATTATCACATGTTCTACCAGTACTACCCCTACGCCGCTGAGTGGGGTCCCATGCACTGGGGCCATGCCCGCAGCAAGGATCTGGTTCACTGGGAAACGCTGCCTGTGGCTCTCGCCCCTGATGAGCATGAGGACGGCTGCTTCTCCGGCAGCGCTGTGGTGCACGATGGCAAGCTGTGGCTCATCTACACCGGCCACCACCTCACCAATCCCGATGACAGCGAGGAATTCTACCAGGATCAGAATATCGCCTGGTCTGAAGATGGCATAAACTTCCACAAATACGAAGGCAACCCTGTGCTTCGCGCCCCGGAGGGCAACACCAAGCATTTCCGTGACCCAAAGGTCTGGCAGGAGGGCGACACCTTCTACATGGTGCTGGGTAGCCAGGGCAGTGACGAGTTGGGCCGTGCTCTCCTGTATAAGTCACAGAACCTCAAACAATGGGAGCCTGTATCCGTACTGGACAAGGCCGTGAGCTTGAAGGATGAGGGCTATATGTGGGAATGCCCGGATTTCTTCCATCTGGACGGCAGGGACATCCTGCTCATGTCCCCTCAAGGGCTTGAGCCACAGGGCGACTGCTTCCGCAATCTCAACCAGACAGGCTATCTCCTGGGCCAACAGGACGAGGACGGCAGGCTCCAGAGAAAGGATTTCACGGAAATCGACCGCGGCCACGACTTCTACGCCACCCAGACCCTGCTGGCTCCGGACGGCAGAAGGCTTATGACCGCATGGATGAATGCCTGGGATTCCCCCATGCAGGAAAAAGAGGACGGCTGGGCAGGAGCCCTCACCATCCCCAGGGAACTGCGGGTGGAAAAGGGCAGGCTCTATCAGCAGCCAGTCCGGGAAATGGCCTCTGTGCGCGCAGGTAAACTGCTGGAGGGAAAGCTTGCCGCAGGCAGCAGGACAAAGCTCCCCTCCACCTCCGAAGTGCTGCTCACCTTCCAGGAAGCCTGGAACCATCAAGGAACTCTGCTGAAACTGGGAGATGGCCGACAGGAACTCACCCTCTCCCTTGATGCCAAGGGCAACCGCCTCATACTTTGTCGCAGTACCAAAGACGGAGAGAGGGCCACGCAAATCCTGCCCTTTGAGGAACTCTCCCTGCAGATTTTCGTGGACAGGAGTTCTGCGGAAATCTTTGTCAACGAAGGAGAAATAACCTTTACAGAGCGCATGTACTGGCAGGGTGACCTCAGCCTGGAACTTTGGGATATTCCGGCTGAAAAGGCTGTCATTTACGCTCTGGAAGCTGAAACCAACCGCTACTGATGATATACTGAATGTAGATTCATGAATTAGGGGGATTTAATCATGAAATTACTGCAAGCCTTTGGCAACCCGTTCTACCGCATGGGTTCCTTACAGATGCTGCTATTCTTCGCCGGCTGGGGTATCTGGTGGTCTTTCTTCCAGATCTGGCTCACCACCAAGCAGGGCTTTTCCGGCGCCC
This sequence comes from Selenomonas sp. KH1T6, assembly GCF_900108415.1. Lineage (NCBI taxonomy): Bacteria > Bacillati > Bacillota > Negativicutes > Selenomonadales > Selenomonadaceae > Selenomonas > Selenomonas sp. KH1T6. The sequence goes on along the minus strand of NZ_FNWN01000002.1, from coordinate 108,453 downwards.
AGGTGGGCACCATTTTCTCCTTTGGCTCTGCCGCAGCCCTCATGCTGATGTTCGTCTACGGCTCCATTCAGGACAAGCTGGGCATGAAAAGGAATCTACTCATCGCCCTGATTGCCTGCCAAGTGTTCCTGGCTCCCTTCTTCACCTGGGTATATGTACCCATGCTGGAAGCCAACTTCTACGTAGGTGCCGTAGTAGGCGCTATCTATCTGGCAGTTTCCTACCTTGCCGCCTGCCCCGTCTTTGAGGCCGTCACTGAGCGCATGAGCCGTCGCTTCCACTTTGAATTTGGCCAGGCCAGAGCCTGGGGTTCCTTTGGCTATGCCATCTCCGCTTTGGCCGCAGGTTTCCTCTTCACCATCAGCCCCTATCTGGTTTTCTGGACCGGCTCTGCTGTTTCTGCTGTGCTACTGGCTCTCCTTCTCTTCATGAAGCCTGAAAAGGATGAAGGGAACCTTGCCCGCTATGAAGACAAGGCAGAAAGCCTGAAAGACAGCAAGACACCTTCCATGAAGGATATTCTGGGCGTGTTCAAAATCGGTGACGTGTGGAAAATCATCGGTTTTGTCATCATGAGCTGGACCTTCTACACGGTCTTTGACCAGCAGATGTTCCCCGAGTTCTTCACCCGCTTCTTCGATACTCCCGAGCAGGGCCAGCAGGCCTATGGCGTGCTGAACTCCATCGAAGTGTTCCTGGAATTCCTCATGATGGGCCTGGTACCTGTCTTCATGAAAAAGATTGGCGTGAGGAAGGCCATCCTCCTGAGCTGCGCCATCATGGTAGTGCGCATCGGCGGCTGCGGCCTGGCCACCAGTCCTTTGGGCGTAGGCATCATCAAGCTTCTGCACGCTCCCGAGACCGCCCTCTTCATCCTGGCCATCTTCCGCTATTTCACCCTGCACTTCGATACCCGCATCTCCGCCACCCTCTACATGGTGGGCTTCCAGATTGCCGCCCAGGTGGGACAGATCATCTTCTCCGCACCCCTGGGTGCCCTCCATGACCAGATTGGCTACCAGCAGACCTTCCTGGTGATTTCCGGCATCGTCTGCGTTGCCAGCCTCTACGCATTCTTCATCCTGCGCAAGGATGAGGAATGCGTGGAAGGCCAGCCTTTGGAGATGGAAGCTGTAGCTGAATAAGCCCCCTTTCGCTGCCCAGCCCGTGCCCACGGGCCGGACAGCGATTTTTTTATGTCGCCTCAACTGCTTTATGATATACTTACTTGTAGCAAGAAAATCTTATGGAGGTTGATTCCCATGTCAACAAAGCCACCCAGCCTGGCAGAAGCCAAGGCCAATGAAATCATCAAGTATATCATCGACCATAAAATGATGCCCGGAGACAAACTGCCCACAGAGTTGGCCTTCCTCTCCATCCTGAACGTCAGCCGCAGCACCCTGCGGGAAGCTTTCAAGCTGCTGACTGCCCGCAACATCCTGGATGTACGTCAGGGCTCCGGCACTTTCGTGTCTCCCAAGCGGGGCATACCCGATGACCCCCTGGGCCTGACCTTCATCTATGACGACAACCAGCTGGTGCTGGATATGCTGGACGTGCGCCTGATGTTTGAGCCTAAAGTGGCAAGCCTGGCCGCAGCTTATGCCACTGGGAAACAGCTTAATGAGATTGCCGCCCAGGCAGAGGAAATGGAACGCTGCATACGGGAGGGTGAATCATACGCCGCCGCCGACAGCCGCTTCCACAGGCTGGTGGCCGAAGCCAGCGGCAACCGGGTCATAGGCAATCTCACCTATATCCTCAATTCCTCTGTGGCCAAGAATATCGAGATCACCATGGATGCCCAGCGTGAGAGCAACACCATCCATTACCATCGGCAGATACTCAAAGCCCTGAGGGAAAGAAATGTCAAGGATGCCCACCACGCCATGACCATGCACCTGTCCCTCCTGCGCGACTTCATCATGAACAAGATAAACGAAAAATAAGCAGCCTAAAAAGGGCCCGCATTCGCGGGCCCTTTTAGGCTGTAAGCTCTTATGATTGCAAGACTCACTTCTCCCCAAAGGCCTGCAGCACTGCATCTATCAAAGCTTTTTTCTGGTACTCTGACAGATGGCTGCGATTGATGGCACGGCCGAAGCCCATGAGGTACTCGATTTTCTGCAAGTGGGAAAGCCCCGTATTCTGGTTGAGAATCTGGACAACATGATAAACTCCCGGCTCAGAGGGATCACGGGAAAGCTGATAGCGCATGGCGTATTCACCCGCCATGATATGGCGCACTACTTCATCGGAAATCCCCTCATACTCAGGAGGCCGCTCCACCTGGATCTGCTGTGGCAAAGGCTGCTGTGCAGCACGTTCAGTCTGCGGGAACTGCTCCTGGGCACGCTCCTGGCGCTCTTCCCTGGAAGCAGGCTCCTGCCCCTGCGGAACAGGTTCTGCCAGAGGCTTCTGCCTGCGAGAGGCATACAGCCCTTCCGGATGGATTTTCACCATCTGGCGGGGGGGCGGAGCAGGTTCCTGCGGAGGAACAGGCGGTGCCGCCTTCTCAGTTTGGGGCCTGTATTCGCTTTGCGATACGGGCTGCACCTGGGGCTGCGGCGTTGCTGCAGGCGTCGCAGGCTGTGTCTTCACTGCCGGCGCTGCGGGCTGAGTCCGCTCTACTGGCGGTGCCGTTTGGACAGGAGGCGCTGTCGGCTGCTGCTCCTTGGGCCGGACAGGCTGAGCAGACTTGGAAACAGTGCTGCCAGCTGGCTGAGCAGACTGAGCCGAAGCAGGCACATTGCCTGCAGGCTTTGCTGGCTGCACCGGCAGGGGCTCACTGGCAACAGGCTTTTGCGCCTGAACAGGCTGGGAAACCGCTCCTTTGTTGTCAGGCTTGGCCTGCGAAGCTGCTTCTGGCTTAGGTGTTGCCACAGGTTTATTTACCTGTGGCTGCACCTTGCTTTCATCCGCAGGCTTTTTCTGTGCCCCCTTGGCAGCCTGAGCTGCTGCCGCCCGCTTCTCCTCCTTGCGCTTGGCATCAATATCATCCGCCGTGATGATGATAGGCTGGGCTTTCTTGACCTGCTCCTCCTTTGGCTTCAAGGCAGACCAGTAGAGCGGCATGCTGCGAAGCTCGGCAGCCTGTGCAGCAGCTGACCCCGTCAGGGCTCTTTGCTGCACAGCCGGCACCGGCTCGTCCGGCACTGCCGCCCAGGCTGTACCGGAGGACAGGGCAATACAGACCATTGCCGTCAACACCGAATTGCGTGTCTGTTCCTTCATATCCATAGCCTTAATCCCCTTTGTCCCTTCCCGTGATAATTATCTAAATATATTTACATGTTTAATACTTCAAAAATCGGACACTTGCCCTTTCTATTTTATCATTTTTTCCCTATAATATAAATGTCAGTTTGAATAAAAATTTTTACTATGAAATCTTAGTGAATCAAGCCCATAGCGACGCTCTGCAAAAGCAGAGCTAGTCCCTTTAGGGAGGCGCAGATGAACTTAGATTTCGTGTAAGGGCGTGTGGACACCGCAGGTGTCCATTAAGTTCACAATGCAGACATTCAGAAAGTGAGGCTTCATCATGAGTACACCACATATTGCTGCTGAAAAGGGCCAGGTAGCCGAGCGCATCCTCCTGCCAGGAGATCCCCTGCGGGCCAAATTCATTGCCGAGAATTTCCTTGAGGATGCCAAGGAATACACCCATGTGAGAGGAATCCTGGGCTACACCGGTACCTATAAAGGCGTGCCTGTCTCCGTGCAGGGCACCGGCATGGGCATGCCTTCCATCTCCATCTACACCCATGAGCTCATCAATGAGTACGGCTGCAAGAAGCTCATCCGCGTGGGAACCTGTGGTGGCATGCACGAAGACGTGAAACTCCGTGATGTGCTCATCGCCCAGGCAGCCACTACTGACTCCGGCATGATGAAGAGCATCTTCGGTCCCGCCATCAACTACGCCCCCATTGCAGACTTCGACCTGCTGCGCAAGGCCGTGGAGAGTGCCGAGAAACTGAACCTGCCCGTGAAGGTAGGCAATATCTTCTCCGCCGACCGCTTCTATGATGAGGATGTGGACAACGAGCGCCTGCGCCGCTATGGCATCCTGGCCGTAGAGATGGAATCTGCTGCCCTCTACACCATCGCCGCCCAGTTCCACGTCCAGGCCCTGGCCATCTTCACAGTCAGCGACCATCTCCTGCGGGGCGAAGCCTGCACCGCCGAGGAGCGCCAGACCACCTTCACCGATATGATGAAGATTGCTTTGGAAACGGCTATTCAGGACTAAACAAATCCCCTAAACATAAGAAGACAGGAATCCTGCCATGACAAATGGCTTGTTTTCCTGTCTTTTTTAATGTCCTTATTATTCTTTCAGAACCTTCACGCCACGCTAAAAGCTCCCCCCTAACTAACGTCTATCAAAAATTCACCGCTATACGCTTCTGCCTGTTCAGATATCGTTCTACATAATCCGCACAGTCCCTCTGGGTCATATCATGGAACCACATTCCCTCAGCGGCCTTAACTCCCTCAAGAAGATTGCTGGTCTTGACCATCTTCTTGGCTGTGTTGAAAGAATAGCCCCGCTTGCACAGTTCCATGACGGTAGCCCTATATGCAAAAGTCACATCATTCAAGGAAAGCATATATTTCGCGGTCTTGCTCCTCATAGCACACACTCCTCTCGAAAAACAAGTGCCTCTATTGCTCTTTTTGTCTTTATTGCTATTTGCAAGCCCGGCAACTTTGCCTTCAAACCTGCACGGAAATCTGCCTCTGTTATCAAATTCGCAGCCAGCATTTCCATCATAACTGCTATCTTGCCATCAGCAATGGGCCCCATTATGCAGTCATGCTCTGGCAACTTGTCAGCAAAGGCCTGTCCCCAACGCCTAAAGCCCAACACTATATCTTCCCACTCTGACAAACCAGGCTTCAGAATAGTAAGCTCCTCCAACTCCAGTTCATAGGTTAATATGGCACCGCGCTGTCTTTTTCTGAATCCAGCCTGACTGGCACGCCCCTTGGCTACTCCCTTTTGGGTTGCTAAGTAGAAGCCCATCCCAAAATCAGCCGTCCATTCTCCCTGCGACAGATTTATCCCATATTTTCTGATATCCTGTGCCGAGCGAAAATCCGTGCCATGATGCAAAAGCATACCAAACCCTCCTGTTTACATCATTATAACACTTGCAGAGAATTATGAACAGAGCCAGCGACGCATTGTAATCGCTGGCTCTGTTACTCTTTTCATTGTTGAATTTATAGCCTCTCCGCCAGCATATCCGCTGCCGCAATCAGTCCCGCAATCATCACATTGGGACGCGGGGGCAGCCGGGGACATAGATGTCCACGGAGACTACCTTCTCCGCAGGCCCTACGATGGCGTAGCTTTCGCCGTAGGCGCCGCCGTCGATGGCGCAAACGTTGCAGGAGCCAGCCTCCAGATGCCGTAACCGAAGTCATCTGTCCACTATGCCATGCCTGGTCTACGCATCTGCTTTTTCACTATTGCAACAAACTCAACACCCCGCCTGCACTTTGGTTTGCCTGTGCCAGCATGGCCTGGGCAGATTGAGTGAGGATGTTATCCTTAGTGTAGGCCATCATTTCCTTTGCCATGTCGGCATCGCGTATAGTCGATTCGCTGGACTGAGCATTCTCACTGGCTATGACAAGGTTTTCTTCTGTCTGCTCCAGCCTGCTGATATATGCTCCCATTTGGGTTGCTTGGTCAAGTGCATAGTCAATAGCATGATCTATCTTTCCCAAAGCCTTTATTGCTGCCTCTCTCGGGTCAATCTTCACATCCAGTATTCCCAGTGCCTCCGGACCCATGTCCTCGATATATACACGCAATTCTTCGTTAGCCTTAGGACCAGTATGGATTATTAGGGGGACATTAATTCTCGTCACCTCTAATTCTTTTTTTTCGTATACTGATGTTGTGATATCTTCTCTAATCTCCGTATAAGTCTCATATGTGGTCGTTTTAGTTTCATTAACCGTTGTTGACACAGTGGTTGTTGTAATAGTTTCGGTGGTAACGTTGTAAACAGTCGTCTCATAAACCGAGGGATCTGTTGTATCTGCATCATTACTGTATTCATATCTTTCTATTTCTTTATATCTTACCATGCCACAGGTAGAAGTGTCAGTATTTTTTCCAATTCCTGCTGTCGAAGCACTGTCATTTGTGTACGAAGGTATTTGCGTTATATTTTTGCATATATCTATATTACCACAAGTGCAATTATTCCTTCCTGCACCAATAAAAACACTATCCACTCCGAGAATAGGACATTCTGTAAGAATATCATAAGTGACTCCCGAAAAAAGTTCTATATCTCCACAAGAACTAGCAGCTCCACCTGTTCCAATACCAGGTGCTGGAGACAAATTTGAAGACGTATGTATATAAAGATTGGCATCGGAATAAACATAAATATTTCCGCAACTTCCATATATCCCAGCACCAATCCCTGCACCTTGATGACTGATTGCTAAATCTGGTCGATCACCAGTCTCAAAGGGTCTTGTTATATTAATGTTAGTATTTGAACCTATAGATATATTACCACATTGTCCATCTGAGCCACTGCCTATGGCAGCACCAAATCCGAAGCCGCCTAGATATTTGTAAACAACTGAAATATTTAATGATACTCCATCACCTATGGATATATCTCCACAAGTTTCTGCATAATTTCCACCAATTACTGCCCCATAATGTAAAGCATTCAATCCCCCCTCCACGTTGCTTTGCGTATTTGTTCTTAAAATATCCAAACTGCCATTTCCCAATATAGAAAGATTACCAGTTGAATTTATTATAGCCTTTTCCAAATTACGCGGATTAAGTATGGGGGTACACATAGAGGTAATCGAATTATCTCCAATGATATGCAATATTCCCTCAGTTCCCGTAAATGCTACAGCAGATTTATCCTGTGTATTGCTTATACTGACATTTTTCAAATACAAATTACTCGAACTATCCTTGATATAAACATCAGAAAGTGTGGTATCAGCGCCCAAAATTGTTACGTTATCTACTGAAATATTCAAAGTCCCAGTATAGTCATCAGCAAACTTCCACACGCCACCCTCCGTTAGTGAATTCATCCCATTGGTAATCATCCTATAGCTGGCAGAACTTGTCCCTGTCACCGCCTCAGCGCTGACAATTGTCGAAACTTTGGTAGTCGTAACGGTTGTCGTATCCGTCACAGTTTCCACCGTAGTATTGGTAGTATTAGTGGTAGTCAAATCCCTACGCACTTCGGTAACGGTATTTTCATCTTCCTCAATATTCCTGCTGGTGACCGCATTGGAATTGCTGCTAGCAATAGGTCCAGTGGTGGAAGTAGTTCTAACAGTGTTGGTAGTGGTGACAGGCATCCCCTCTGTTGTCCCTGTAGTTGGCATAGTTGCACTGGTAGTTACAGATGTGTTACGAGTTGTATTGCTTACAGGACTGCTAGTGCGCACGGATGTAGATGTAGTGGTGGTGACAACAGGTGGCGTAGTATTTACCGTTGTCACCGTATCGGAACTAAGGGCAGTGCCCAGTCCCATTTCCTTGCTCCCTTCCAGCATGTATTGATAAGTGCCGTTCAGCAGCAACTTACCATTGTAGTTAGTCTCCTCAGCAATGTCGTCGATATTTGCCATGCGCTGGTCAAATTCTTTTTGCAATGTGGCGCGGTCAACTGCACTATTGTGATCATTGGCAGAGTTAATTGCCAGTTCCTTGAGCGTACGCAATTCCTCAATAATACATTGAATTCCTCCCTCTGCTACCTTTATTAAATCTCTACCCGTTTTGCTGTTTTGAATGTCCTGTTCCAAAGCACGAATCATGCTTCTCATGCCCTCGGAAATAGCATATTCAGAAGCACCATCCCCTGCCCCTGTTATCTTTGTTCCAGAGGAAATTTTCTTGAGATCTTTGGACAAGCGGTTGCTGTTCTTGTTCAATTCTCCCAACGCCATGGCGGCAGAAGTATTATTTGCCACGGTCAAAGCCATAAGTCCTGCCTCCCTTCCATATCACTGCAACAATTGCAAAACAGAGTTGCTGCTTTGGTTGGCCTGCGCCAGCATGGACTGTGCCGCCTGAGTGAGGATATTGTCCCTCACAAAAGCCGCCATTTCCTTGGCCATATCTGCATCACGAATTGTACTGTCAGAAGCAGTTGCATTTTCATGCTGAATGGTAAGATTGTCAACCGTTTCCTGCAAGCGCACTTGATAGGAACCCATGCGGACATTTTCATTCAAGGCATACTCCAGAGCTTCATCCAATTTGCCCAAAGCCTCCAACGCCTTTTCAATTGGGTCAACCGCCACATCTTTCAGTCCCAAAGCCTCAATGTGCATATCATTGATGTATACTCGCAAGTGCTGATTGGCTTTCGGTCCAGTATGAATAATCAGTGGATTGCCCTCAGCCCATACTCTCCTGCCGTAATAACCACCACTTCCGCCAATAGTATCTCCAACTCCTGGTACGGTGTCACCGCCTCCGGGCAAGGTGTCATCTCCTCCAGGCGTGGTGTCATCTCCTCCGGGCAGGGTGTCATCTCCTCCGGGCAGGGTGTCATCTCCTCCGGGCATGGTGTCATCTCCTCCAGGCATGGTGTCATCTCCTCCAGGCGTGGTGTCATCTCCTCCGGGCAGGGTGTCATCTCCTCCAGGCTGAGTATCAGCACCGCTTGTTGTTCCTCCTGTAGCAGTAGTATTTCCTCCTGAAAGAGTTCCCATAACGCCTTCCTTTATAATCATCCGTGGTGCATATTTTGTCCCGCCATATTCCTTGGTAAGATATAAATTTCCGTCAATATATCTAATCCTCACATCATGCTGAGGATTAAGTTGTACCCCGCCTCCAACAGCATAACCTTTAGCATCTGCAAGACCTTGAAAAAGCGCTGTTTCCAATTCAGCCGTACTTGTTACATCCTTTATTCCAACAACATACGAATAAACTGTATATTGTTCCACTGGCTGATATTCAATATTAGTTCTTGGTAAACTAGATATGCTTACTATCCCTTCTCCAACACTTCGTTCACTATCAAATCTAATAGTTATATATTCCATGCAAGCTTCACATTGAATTGTAAAACCTTGATTGTTCAGATCATCTGGAATATTCCCTTGGACATTAGAAAAATCAATTTTCTCACATATATAACTTGTTAAATCGCCGTGATGATTTGTAGATTCATCATAAATGACCTTTATTCCCGTCCCTGGCTCTTCTGCAATTTTAAATTTTCCTAACACGCGTATATCACTACTAGATGGACCACTTCTAATATCATCGCAAAATCCACCTTGCAACCATACCTCTGTTCCAACTTCAGGTATACTTCTCAATACTTCACGCTCCCTAAATATATCTGGAGGAACTGGCTGTTCAGCAAACATATAGTACTTGTAAAATTGACCAGTCATCCCTCCTCCTTCGCCGCCTAAAGCTATCGGCCTAACTATACATGGAATCCCAAAATCTTGGTAACCAGGCACATCATTAAATTTTGTATATGGAATAGGCGCATAACCCTCACTACTGTCAAGATAATTCTCATAACCGCGTTCAACTCTAGGACAAGCATGCATATCATAAGGATAATACCAGTTCGGACGACTAGGGAAAAGTCCTACAGCTGTGCTATTAGGCACCAATCCAGTCAATGGATCAAAAGTAATACTTTCTGTTGCATTGGAATTATTTGATTGCAACAAAGAAGATTGTATACTGATTTGATTGCTATCATCTGACATCCCTAGCAAATCAGCACTTGTCCTAACCATAGAACCCGCAAATGCTCTTGATGCAGGATAGGCCGCTGACCTGCCGCTGAAAAAACCTCCTGCCAATCTCATGCCATTAGAACTTCCATTCACATTGCCCCGAACAGAACCGCTGTCCCCTATCTGTATTACTTCCTCATACTCCTTATACCAGTAAGTCCCATCCAGCAATACCTTTCCGTTGTAATTTGTAGTGCTGGCTATATCATTTATCCCCTCCATACGACTGGCAAATTCCTTCTGCAGTGTCTTTCTATCCACTTCACTGTTATGGTCATTGGCAGAGTTTATTGCCATCTCCTTCATAGTTCGCAATTCTTCTATGATATTTTGTATCCCGCCCTCTGCTACCTTGACTATATCTATGCCCTTTTGGGAGTTCTCGATGTCCTGCCCCAGTGAACGTACCATCACTCTCATTTTTTCAGAAATAGCATACTCTGCCGCCCCATCCCCGGCACTGTTGATCTTCATACCGGAGGAAACCTTCTGCAAGTCCTTCGACAGGCGGCTGTTATTCTTGTTCAGCTCCCCCAGAGCCAACGCCGAGGAACTGTTATGCGCCACCAGCATAGCCATGATGACTCCCCCTCTGTATATCGCACTATAATATATAGTGTATTTTGCACTCATATTATCGCATATATTATATCGTAATTTTCAGCGTATATCTTAAGCCCTGAATCACAACCTAAAATATAGACAAAAAGGGAGTGGTTCCATGTTCACCGTCAAGAAGATTGAAATGATCAATAAAACCTTCCGTCTGCCGTCAGATCTGGTGGAACGGCTCAGTGCCGTGGCCCAGGAGCAGGGCGTTTCCATGAACAACCTGGTCTCTCAGTGCTGCGAATACGCCCTGGGGCAGATGCCGGAAGAGAAAACTAACGAGGGAGCCACCAAGGCCAAGCCCTGAGCATCGAAAAAAGCGGCCAAGCATCCGTGAATCTCCATGGTTCACGGTGCCTGGCCGCTTTTCATATATTCTTGTTTATATTTACAGCCTCTCCGCCAGCATATCCGCTGCGGCGATCAGTCCTGCAATCATCACATTGGGACGCGGGGGGCAGCCGGGGACATAGATGTCCACAGGGACTACCTTCTCCGCAGGTCCTACGATGGCGTAGCTTTCGCCGTAAGCGCCGCCGTCTATGGCGCAGTCGCCGCAGGCCATGACCAATCTGGGCTCGGGCATGGCTTCGTATGAGCGCTTCAGGGCCTCCGCCAGATTCCTGGTAACCACTCCCGTCACCATCAGCAGGTCTGCATGGCGGGGGCTGGCATCGAAGTGGATGCCGTAGCGGTGCAGGTCGTAGAGGGGATTAGACAGAGCCCCCATCTCGAAATCGCAGGCATTGCAGGAGCCTGCATCCAGATGGCGCACATGCAGGGAGCGACCCAGGCGGCTCTTGATGATATCCGCCGTAACCTTCGTGCCGTCAGGCAGATAGGGCATGGCCTCCCCTTCCTTGAAGGTGATGGCCTCCGTTGCCACCTTGTCCTTCAGCAGGCGTTCAAGTAACTTCAGCATATCTTTCCTCCTACCTGTCCAGACAAGCGTAGCAGAGCTCGAAGCTCTTGTTGATCAGGGGAAAATCAGGGATGATATCCCCCTGCACGGCAATGGGCAGGGCCGGCCAGTTGGCATAGGAGGCGCTGCGCACGAAAATGCGGTCAAGCAGCCCCTCTTTGTCAAAGGCCACATAGCAGAAGCTGCTGCCGCGGGCGGATTCTGCCACCCCCACGGCCTCGCCCTGAGGCTTGCCCAGCTCGGTGCAATGTGCTCCCTGCTCTTTTTTCAGCATTTCCAGCAGCTTTCCTGCCAGACGGAAGGATTCCTTCAGCTCCCCAATGCGCACCAGGATCCTGGCCGCCACATCGCCACTGGTCTCGGTGACAACGTTCAATGAAAGCTCGGGATAAACGCCATAGCCAAAGTCTGCCCGGCTGTCGTGGGCATAGCCGCTGGCCCTGGCCCCTACGCCTACCAAGGCAAGGTCCCGGGCGGTCTTGTTCCGCACAATGCCCGTGGTGCGCACGCGCTCCTGGAAGCTGTCCTGCTCCGCAAAAATCCTCTCCAGATCAAGAACATTCTTCTCCACTTCGCTGAGGACTTCTGCTGCCCGGTCAAGTTCACTGCCAGACAAATCCTTTGCCGTGCCGCCGGGCACGATAAAGCCCCTGAGGAAGCGGTTCCCCGTGAGCTCGTCCTGCAGGCGCATCATGGCTTCCTTGGCCCGGGTGCCGATGCTCACCGCAAAGGAGAAGCCCACGCCGGCAGGGATATTGCCCAAGTCACCTACATGATTGGTGATGCGCTCGATTTCCAAAATGAAGGTGCGGAGGATTTCTGCCCTGCGGGGCACAGTCGTCCCTGCAGCCGTCTCCACCGCCTGGCAGTAACTCCAGGTATTGGCCGCTGTGCAGGCGCCGCAGATGCGCTCGGCAATGGGATGAGCCTCCAGCGCCGTCTTGCCCTCCATCATCTTTTCCAGACCCCGATGGGTATAGAACAGCTTGGCATCAAGCTGCAGCATGCTCTCGCCAGCCTGGCTGAAGCGGAAATGCCCCGGCTCGATGATGCCCGCATGGATGGGCCCCACAGGCACCTGGAAGGTGCCCTCGCCGCTCACCGTGTGCATGTGGGTATGCTTGCCCTCAATAAACTCCACTTCCTTAGGCGCATCCTTCCGCAGGGGATGGATTCCTTTGGGGAAATTCTCATGGAGCACCAGGGGGCGCGGATCAGGATGATTTTCAGCCTTCAGGCCAAACATATCCTGTATCTCACGCTCGAACCAGGAAGCGGCGGGAATGAGATGGCTGAGGCTGGGGAAGCTCATGCTCTCCCCCACCTTTGCCTTCAGGGCACGATGCGCCTTCTCCTCGGGGAACTCGAACACCGCATAGACGGCAAAGCCGCCCCCGACGTTGGTTTCATCCCTGCCGAACATGGCCGTAAGGGGATGCTTTCCGCTCTCATTATAAGCCTTTGCCTCAGAAAGGAGGGCTTCAGCCGTTATTTCTTTGATTTCAAGCTTCATTATGCCACTCCTTTCATGACAATCTTAGCGGCCTCGCTCAGAAGCTGGTCAAATTTCCCCAGCTCCGGCAGCAGGGCGCCGAATACGCCGCTTACTATCAACAGGGCTGCCACCACTGCCGTATCAAGACGGCCCAGCAGCTCGCCGGCAGCCTTGCGGTGGGGCTTGCCCCCCACCATGCGCAGGGCATGGTAAAGGATACCGATCAGCATGCCAGCCAAGAGCGCTAAGGCCAGCACGCCCAGCCAGGGAGTGCCACCCATAAAGAAGCCCTGCAGCAGGTAAAACTTGCTGAAGAAAATGCCCATGGGCGGCATGCCCAAAATACCCACAATGGCCAGCAGGAAGAAAAAGGCCGTCCTGGGGCACTGAGCAATCATGCCGTGAATGCGCATCATGTTCTTGGTGGCATAAGTCTCCATAATGGTGCCCGCCAGGTAGAACAGAGCGTACTTGATGAGCGCATGGTTCATCATGTGCAGCAGTGCTGCCTTGGCTGCCAGTGGCAGAAACAGGCCAACCCCCGCCGCCATGAGGCCGAAGTTCTCCATGGAGGAATAGGCCAGCATTCTCTTGATATCACGCTGCACCACCACAAAGGGCACGGCCAGGGCGATGGTGAAGAGACCGAAGAACAGGAACAGGCTCTGCACGAAGTCCACACCTACCGCCGGCAGGAGGATGATCACCGCCCGCAGCAGCACATAGAGGGCGCAGATGCAAAGCGCGCCGGACAAGAGGCCGCTGGTGAGGGCCGGAGCCTCAGAATGGGCATCCGGCAGCCAGGCATGCATGGGAGCCAGGCCGATTTTCGTGCCATAGCCTACGAAAAGGAAGGCAAAGGCCACCTTGGCCAGGCCCTCAGGCAATTCTTTGCCATGCTCCGCCAGATGAGCAAAGTCCAGGGCCAGCTCGGAACCCAAAGCCTGCAGCTGCGCATCGTAGAGCAGGATAGTGCCCAGGAGCGCCAGGCAGATGCCCACGGTGCAGACCATGACATATTTCCAGGCCGCTTCCAAAGAGGTGCGGGTAAATTTGAAGGCCACCAGCAGGGCGGAAATCAGGGTGGTAGCCTCGATAGCCACCCACATGAGCCCCATGTTGTCCACCAGCACCACCAGCATCATGGTCCACACAAAGAGGTGGGACAGGGCATAGAAACGGCCCTCCAGATGGGTGAAACGGCGCAGGTAGCCGTAACGTATATTGGTATCCCTGTCAAGATAGGCCTTGCTAGTCCAGGAAAAGCCCACATACAAGAGGGAAAGTATCAAGAGCATCCAAAGGCTCAGGGCATCCAGATAGATAAAGCCCTCATGGAGGCTGCTATCTACCGGGAACAGCAGGACAATCTGCCAGACAGCCACAGCCACCAAAGTTGCCACCAGGCGGTCAGCCCAATGCAGCACCCCGCCCTTGAAGAAGCCGGAGGCTGCCAGCAGGCTGAAAGCCAGGGGCAGAAGGAGCACAAAATCCAGGAGCTCCTGTATTGTAAACATAGATTCCATCATAACCCCCTTACCCCTTCAGTTTCTTCATCACAGTAGTATCGGTAGTCATAAAAGACAGGCTCATGCGGTTGGTGAGAATCACCAGCACCACCACGGCAATGAGCACATCCAGGAACACGCCCAGCTCCACAATAAGGGGCAGCCCCTCGGTAACAAAAAGTCCCAAAAGGTAAATGCCGTTCTCCATGGTAATGAGACCGCAGATCTGCATGATAGCCCTCTTCCTCATGACCATCAGGGAAAGCCCCGTCAGGATCATGAAGATGGAAGCTGCAATGACGTCACGGCCAAAAGCCGAGGCTCCCAGATTGTCCACCAGCACGTAGCCCAGCACCAAAAACAGGGCCCCGGCCAGAGTGGAATAGTTCACATCGATATCAGAGACAATCTCCCTTTCATCCGTCAGCTTGCCAATGAGCCGCAGGATGGCGCCGGGAATGAAAATCACCTTGATCAGAAGGGTCAGCAGGGCAGGCACCAGATGCACGCCCCCGTGGACCAGCCCCACAATCAGGCAGGCGCAGGCCAGCAGGCAGGACTGAAAAGCCAGGCAGTACACGGAGCGCCGCAAATCCATGACCCTTGTCTGCAGCAGCACAGCAAGGATCAGGAAAATAACCAGTTCGTTCATATTTCTCCTTCCTCCTTACCAGGCTTCAGCCATAAAGGCCACCATCAACAGCACCACAGCAGCAGACAGGTAAATCCGCACCTTGAAGAGGCGCATCTTGTTCACCAGGATTTCAATGAGGCCGATGAGCAAAGCCCCCAGCAGCACCTTCACCGCCAAAGGTATAGCCAGCGGCAGGTAAAGATTGCCCCAGAGCACCAGGAAAACCATCAGACGCACCATGCTGCCCAGGTGGATATAGCTCAGGAGACGCCCAGAATACTCCAGAGTCATACACTCATGGATCATGGTCAGCTCCAGATGAGTGTCCGGGTTATCCACCGGCAGGCGGCAGTTCTCCGCCAGCATGATCAGGAAGAAGGCCACGCAGGCCAGCACCGTGGGCAGGGTGAAGTAAAGGCTGCCGTAGTCGATAGCCATGCGGGAAAGGGTGGTAGAACCGTAGCGGGAAGCATTCAGCAGCACCGCCAGCATCACTGCAGGCTCCACCAGCACGGAAATGTAAATCTCACGGGAGCTGCCCATGCCGCCAAAGGCGGTGGCAGAATCCATGGAGCCCAGAGTCATGAAGAAGCGGCCCAGAGCCAGGATGCAGACAAAGATGAAGGCATCCCCCATATCAAAGCCGCCTTCCAGGCAGCCCACCATGGCGGCTCCCATCAGGCTGGTCAGGAGATATATCACGGGAGCCAGGATAAAGATATAGCTGGTATAGGGAGTGAGGATGGTCTCACGCCGCCACCATTTCCAGAGGTCAAAATACTCCTGGAAAATGCTGGCCCCCTGGCGCTTCTGCAGGAAGGCCTTGACCTTGTTGATAAGGCCGGCCACCAGCGGCGCCAGGAGAAGCAGGGCCAAAGCCTGCAAAAGGTATGCTCCCAGCAGGAATCCGATCTCACTTATCATTTAGCCCACCCCCAGACAAGCACCAGCACCATGGCCAGCATAGTATAACCGATATAAAGACGCACACTGCCCTGCTGTACCCCCCGCAGCACTTCCGCCAGACGCACCAGCAGGTGCTCCGCAGGATGGTAAAGCAGGCGCTCGAAATGCTCCGGCAGGCTCAGGCGGTACTCCAGCCTCCTGCCGAAATATTCGTGTTCCCTGGTGAGGAAAATCCGCTCCCTGCGGGGCCTCAGAATGGAAGTGAAGGCCCGGCGCAGGGGCTTGGACAGGCCCGTAGCCGTGTACTGCTGACGACGGGTGGGCAAGGTGCCACAGTTCCAGGTGATTTCCCTTTTGGCAAAGACCTTGGAACCCATAAGGGGCAGGACCAGCACCACCAGCAACAAGAGCGCCAGAACAAATATCAGCACAGGACTGTAAACCGCCAGATCCCGCGCGCTTCTCAGCCAGGCAATGCCCCAGATGCTCCCGTTCAGGCTGCCAAAACCTGCCCCCAGAGCCCGGGTAGCAGCCCCCAGCAGCTCGCTGGGGAAGAAGCCCAGGAAGATGACGAAAGCCGCCTCCATGCCCATGCCAATGCGCATGGACAGGCTGGCCTCATGGGCATTCAGCACTGCTCCGCTCCGGCGGCGGCCCAGGAAGGCCACGCCAAAATAGCGCACAAAGCAGCCCAAAGCCAGGGCGCCAGTCAGCCCCATCAGGATAAAGGCCACAATCACCAGCAGGCGAAGGCCCTGGGTCCCGGCGCTGTCAGCCAGGGACATGAGGGACTGCAGGGTCAGCCATTCTCCCAAAATGCCGCTGGTAAAGGGCAGGGAGGAAAGGGCCATGCAACCCACCAAAGTGAAAACGCCAGTCCAGGGCATCTTCTTCAGCAGCGCCCCCAGCTGCTCGATATTCTTCGTCCCCGTAGCATGCATCACCGCACCGGCGCTCATGAACATCAGGCTTTTCATGATGCTGTGGCTGAAGGAATGCACCAGCACCGCTCCAAAAGCCACCACAGCCAGCCCGGCCTGGCCAAGGGAGAAGAGCAGCATGCCCGCCCCAAAGGCAGTGAAGATGATGCCCATGTTCTCCACAGAGGAATAAGCCAGAATCCGCTTGATGTCCTTTTCCATGGTGGCATAAAGCACCCCCAGGAAAGCAGAAATGAGTCCCACCAGCATGACCACCAGGCCGTAGGCAAAGACCTCCGCCCCCAGGAACTGGAAGACAAAGCGGCCAAAGCCGTAGACAGCCACCTTCAGCATGACGCCGCTCATAAGGGCGGACACATGGCTGGGAGCCGCCGGATGGGCATTGGGCAGCCACACATGGAGAGGCATCAGGCCTGATTTCAGGGCAAAACCAATAAAGGCCAAAGCAAAGGCCACATGGCGCAGATTCTCAGTCAGGCCATTCTTGGAGAGATCCATGAAGGACAGGCTTTCAGAGGCGCTGCCCAGGAGATAGAAGGAAGCCATGATGGCCGCCGTGCCCAGATGGGTCATGACCATGTACTGGTAAGCCGCCTGCACCG
This sequence comes from Selenomonas sp. KH1T6, assembly GCF_900108415.1. Classification (NCBI taxonomy): domain Bacteria; kingdom Bacillati; phylum Bacillota; class Negativicutes; order Selenomonadales; family Selenomonadaceae; genus Selenomonas; species Selenomonas sp. KH1T6. The sequence goes on along the minus strand of NZ_FNWN01000002.1, from coordinate 91,041 downwards.
TGGCTTTCTTCTCATTCTCATGGTAAACCAGCAGGAAGGAGGCCAGAGCCATCACTTCCCAGGCCACCAAAAAGGTGAAGCCGTCCCCGGCAATGAGCACCAGCACCATGGAGAGGATAAAGAGGTTCCAAAGCCCGGTCAAAAGCCGCAAGCGGTGGCCCTGATAATGGGCCGCATAACCCAGAGCGTAAATGCTCACCGCCGTGCCGGAAAGCCCCGTCAGCGCCAGGAAGAACCCGCTCCAAAGGTCAGCCGCCAGACTGAACTGCCCCCAGGCAGCCACCGGCAGGAGCCAGCCTCCCGGCAGGGAAAATACTCCCCAGCCCAGCATATAATCTGCGGCAGAAAGAAACACCAGAAAACTTGCCCCGGCCGAGAGCAGGGTTCCCACCATATGGGCTCCCCGCTCCCATCTTTCAGGCCACAGGAAAGAGCAAGTCCCCAAGGCATACAGCCCCAGGGCAATAAAGATAAGTTCCATGCCTACCCCCTAAAATAATACCTAAAAATTAAAAACAGACATGCCTAAACTTGCCAGCGTGCCTGTCCATAGCGGATATGTAACTCCATGAGTATACTACAATTTATATAGGGTGAAAAGGAGGAAACTGAAATTCCCATGAAAATAATATAAAACTTGTGACAAGCAATATGCAGCAAGCAAAAAACCCCGGCTGCACAGCCGAGGCAAAACATCTCAAACATGGATGTCTTTATTGGTATTTTTGTCTAGCAGCATGGCCACCGTTTGCAAGTGCATTTCGTACTGACGCCGGCTTTCTATAACTCCAGCATCAAGTACCATTCCCACCGCCAATGACAGCATCGCCCCCAGCATTAGACAGGAAGAAACAAGCAGTGTAGGAATTCTGGGCACCAACCCCGTGGCCAAATAAGTATCAAAAATCGGCAAAAACAATCCCAACGAAGATAATGCCATCGCTAGGGCCACACCACCGAAGAGGCGCAAGGGACGAAACGCACGGTAAAGTCCTGCAATGGTAAGAAGAACCCTTGCACCATCAGAAAAAGTGGACAGCTTGCTGTGGCTGCCAGAAGGTCTGTCCCGATACGATACAGGGGTGCTCATGATTCGGAGATTATGGTTCAGAGCATGAATTGTCATTTCCGTCTCTATCTCAAAGCCTTGTGAGAGGATAGGAAACGACTTAACAAACAAGGGGCTGAGTGCTCTATATCCCGTCATTACATCCAGTATGCGAAAGGTAGCATCTCCCCATAACTGATCGATGATTTTCCTTACCAGCCTGTTACCGAAACCATGAAAAAGGCGCTTGTTTTCATGAAAATAAGTAGTTGACAGTCTGTCTCCAACTGCCATATCTGCGCCCTCCATCAGAACTAAACGACAGAGCTCAGCGGCACTCTCCACCGGATAAGTATCATCCCCATCCACTAAAAGATAGCAGTCTGCCCTAATATCCCTAAACATGCTACGGATAACATTACCTTTTCCCTGGCGGCTCTCCTTACGAACTATCGCTCCTGCCTCTTGGGCCAATTTAGCCGTAGCATCAACAGAGTTATTATCGTAAACATAAATGGCAGCCGATGGCAGTGCCCGGCGGAAGTCAGTGATGACCTTGGCAATGGTCAAGGCTTCATTATAACAAGGAATAAGAACAGCAATATTATATTCCTTGTTCATAAAAATGTCGTCTCCTATCACAAGTTCACCTTGAATATCCGGCACATTACTTCACCTTCAGCATTCTTTTGCTCATATACCAGCAAGAAATCCTCATCATGGGGCAGCAATGTATATATTGCCCCGTCTCCCGGAACAGTCATAGCATAATCGAAATGATTTTCCCGGAAAAATTCCTTGTAGTCCAGCTTTTCATCCGCCAAGTCAAAATATTCCTTGATAATATTGTGCTCAATTCCCGTGTTGGAGGGTAAAAACACTTCCGGTCTGGCATCCATATAGCACTTAATACGACGAAATTCTGGGTAAGCACCACTGTTAAAGCCAGTCCACAAGGTAATTTCTTCAGGTCGGTGCATGGCCAGCAAATAATCTATCGCAGGCGCAAAGGTGTGATTGGTCTCATCTCTCCTGCACGCCCCATACCAATTGGAAAAGCAATAGAAGGAAAGTACCACCAGGGAAACAGACATAACCTTTAGCTGTGTGGAAGGCCAATGCAGATCAAAGCCTTTTCCTTCTTTACTGCAACTCCATAGACTGATGGTACCACAAAGGAATGCAAACAGGAAAAACAATTTCACTATCCATGGATATGTAAGATTATGCAGTTCCGGCCTGGACAAAAACAATAACACGGCCATTAATGCAATAGCCAAAAAAGGAACAACGAAAACCGGACTGGTGCGGGTATTTCTCGCCAGAAACTTAGAGTGCCATCCACGGAATATATAGGCTAAGGGAAGTGTCCCCAAGAAGAAAAACAAAAACATATTGCGGAGGAAAAACAGCCCCATTAACATGGTACCAAGAAACAAAAGAAAGTAGCGCAAAGGAACGCTATTTCTGGCTTGCAGCGATATCAGCAAGGCTGTCAACGCAAAAAAATATTTCCCTTCACGTATCCCGGCGTTAACGGCTTGTATTTCTGCTATACGTCCATGAATGACCGGATCATAGGAATAAAGCACAAAGGTCATGGCTTCCCAACCGTAAGGATTTATAAAGCCTGCCAGAAAAGCGGCTAACGCCGCTACAGCCAAGGGACGAACCGAAAATTTGCTGCCGGGAAAATGAAACGATGGCAAGCCAAATTTCCCCATTAGCCAATCAAGCACAAAAGGAGCCAGCAGAACAAACACAAAAGGCCAAAGGGCAGCGTGAAGATTGACAACCAGTACAGACGCCAAGGGCAAGACTAAAAGATAAGATTTTTTTGAGGTACGGAGGTATTTTTCCAAGAAAAATATTTCCGTCACGAATATAAGCAGGGAAATAACTTGCGGTCGGGTCACAAAAAAGGCAGGAGCCGTCATTATTCCCACTGTCAAGGCCATCATAAAGGAAACCTGTCGATTCTCCTCGCTTAGAAGCAGGCACAACCGATAATAAGCATATATGAGAGCACAACCTAGAAAGAATATCAACTCTAACAGTCCTGTCTCTCCTAAAATGTTATATATCTGCCAAAATATTACCCCGGTAAGCCATTGTTCCAGCACGAAATGAAGTCCTGCATGAACGGTGAAAGGTTCTGTATGGGGTATGCCCTGCTCCATTACATAGCGGCCGCCATTCAGGATAAACCATAAATCGTTGTCCGGCAGCCACCTTTGCAACAGTGCTCCAAAAAACATTAGAGCCAGAACAAGACCTTGCTGGGATAAATTGCTAAGCTTTTGCTTTATATTCATTGTAGCAATAAAAGGACTTATTCAAATTCAATAGTAGCAGGCGGCTTGCCGGTGCAATCGTAGAGTACGCGGTTGACGCCCTTGACCTCGTTGACGATGCGGCTGGTGACCTTCTGGAGCACCTCCCAGGGAATCTGGGCGCTTTCGGCTGTCATGAAGTCGGAGGTCATCACAGCACGCAGGGCAATGGCATAGTCGTAGGTGCGGCCATCACCCATGACGCCTACGGAGCGCATGTTGGTAAGGGCGGCGAAATACTGCCCCAGTCCCTTCACACCTGCCTTGTCCACCTCTTCACGGTAGATGGCATCTGCCTCCTGGACAATCTTCACCTTCTCCTCCGTCACATCACCGATGATGCGGATACCCAGACCAGGGCCTGGGAAGGGCTGACGGCTCACCAGGTACTCGGGGATGCCCAGTTCGCGGCCTGCGGTGCGCACCTCGTCTTTGAAGAGGAGGCGCAGGGGCTCCACGATTTCCTTGAAGTCTACATAGTCCGGCAGACCACCCACATTGTGGTGGGACTTGATGGTAGCAGAGTTGCCCAAACCGCTTTCGATGACATCGGGGTAGATGGTGCCCTGCACCAGGAAGTCCACAGCTCCAATCTTCTTGGCCTCTTCCTCGAAGACGCGGATGAACTCCTCGCCGATGATCTTGCGCTTGGCCTCAGGCTCCGTCACGCCCTTGAGCTTCTCATAGAAGCGCTCCTTGGCATTGACCCGGATGAAGTTCACATCGTAGGGGCCATTGGGGCCGAAGACTGCTTCCACCTGGTCTCCCTCGTCCTTTCTGAGCAGGCCGTGGTCAACGAAGACGCAGGTAAGCTGCTTGCCGATGGCCTTGGACATGAGCACAGCTGCCACAGAGGAATCCACGCCGCCGGACAGGGCGCAGAGGGCACGGCCGGAACCGATTTTCTCCTTCAGCTCCTCAATGGTCTCCTGCACGAAGGAGCCCATCTGCCAAGAGCCGGAGCAGCCGCAGACCTCATAGACAAAGTTCTTCAGCATGGTCTTGCCCTGCACCGTGTGCATGACCTCCGGGTGGAACTGCACAGCATAGAGCTTCTCTGCCACGTTCTCCATAGCCGCCACAGGGCAAACGGGAGTGTGGGCCGTAACCTCAAAACCTGCGGGAGCTGCGGCGATATAGTCCGTGTGGCTCATCCAGCAGATGGTCTTGCCGTCCACTTCCTTGAAGAGCTTGGAAGCATGCTTATCCACCTGAACCTCGGTCTTGCCGTATTCGCTGGTGGGAGCCGTCTCCACCCTGCCTCCAAGCAGGTGGGACATGAGCTGGGAACCGTAGCAGATGCCCAGCACGGGAATGCCCATGGCAAAGAGTTCCTTGCTGCAGGTGGCAGACTCGGATTTATAAACGCTGTTGGGGCCGCCGGTCAATATGATGCCTTTCGGTGCCATTTCCCTGATTTTCTCCAGGCTCAGGGTATGGGGGTGCACCTCGCAGTACACATGCTCCTCACGCACCCGGCGGGCAATCAGCTGATTGTACTGACCTCCGAAGTCCAGCACCAAAATCATTTCTTTTGCAGGCTTGCTCAAAACGGTTCCTCCCTCTCGTTACTAACAATACTATCTTTGTTAATCATACCATAGGCAGGAGGAAAATAAAAGCAAGGGCTGCACCTGAGCATGCTCAAATTTCAAAATCTCCCGGCTGCATCCCTGCTTATCCTCAACGCAAAAAGCAGGACTGCCTATTGCAGCCCTGCTATTCTCATGCAAGCCATACCTCCTGCATCACAGCAGCTTCTCGACAGCTGCTGCCATATCAGAGGGATTCGTGGTGGGCTCGAAACGCTCTACTACGTTGCCCTCACGGTCAATCAGGAATTTGGTGAAGTTCCACTTGATGCCGTCCCCTGCCAGTATTTCCGGGAAGTTGTCCTTCAGGACCTCCTCCAGCTTCGCACCAATCGGATGGTTCTTATCGAAGCCCTTGAAGCCCTTCTGTTCCGTCAGATACTTGAAGAGGGGCTGGGCACTTTCACCACGGACATCACCTTTGGCAAAAATCTGGAAGGTCACGCCATAATTGAAGCGGCAGAATTCCTGCACCTCGTCATTGCTGCCCGGATCCTGCTCTGCGAACTGATTGCAGGGGAAGCCGAGTATTTCCAGGCCCTGCTCCTGATACTTCACATACAGGTCCTGCAGCTCCTTGAACTGCGGCGTGAAACCGCACTTGCTGGCCGTATTGACGATGATGAGAACCTTTCCCTTGTAATCTGCCAGAGACTTTTCTACACCCTTGCTGGTTTTGGCTGCGAAATCATATACACCCATGATTATTTCCTCCTCAATATCCTTAATCTATATCATCACTATCAGAGACCAACTATCTCGTTGATTTTGTCCTTGTCAAAGCCCAGGACAAAATCTTTGTCATTGGCTGTGGTTACCGGTACAGCCATATCACCCGACAGCTTATAGCACGCATTGCGATCTTCATCGTTTTCCTCGATGTTGTGCTCTTCAAACTCTACATTCTTGCTCTTCAGATACTTCTTCACCTTTTCGCACCAGGGGCAGTCATTGATTGAATATACCTTTACCATTCTGATTTTCCTCCCTGTAATTTGACAATGTATTTTTCGGCCAGCAGGGCTGCAGCAGTGCCATCAGCAGCTGCCGTGGTCAGCTGGCGGATCTCTTTCTCACGGATATCTCCGGCGGCAAAGACACCGGGAATCTTTGTGCGGCAGTCTTCGCCAGCAGGAATGCGTCCGTCCTTCAGTTCCAGTTCTTCTGCAAACAGGCTGGAATTCGGCTCGACACCGATATTGACGAAGATGCCGTCAACGGCAATGCTTGACTCCTGATTGGACTTCTTATCGAAAACATCTATGCTTTCCAAGCGACCCTCTCCGTGAAGGGCCTTGATCTCTGTCTCCAGCATCACAGCAGCCTTCGGATTTTCCAGCAGCTTTTGCTGGGAAATCTCATCGGCTCTCAGCCGGGAACGGTGAATGAGGTAAAGCTTCTTCGCATATTTCGACAGGAAGTTGGCAGCATCCACAGCAGCATTGCCGCCTCCCATGACAGCGATGACTTTATCCTGATACATGTGGCCATCGCAGAGCTCGCAATAGTGGACACCCTTGTTGGCATACCTGCCTGCTTCTGGCAGCGGCAGCTTGCGGCGGTTCATGCCGGAGGCAATGATGACAACATCAGCTTCGTAGATATGTTCATCAGTCTCGACCAGCTTGGGCGTGGACTTCAGCTGCACCCGCTGAATCATGTCAAACTCATCAATCTCAGCGCCAAAGCTTTCTGCCTGTGCCTGCAGGGTACTCATCAGTTCCTTGCCGGAGACCTTGGCGAAGCCCGGATAATTCTCAATGCCTGTCGCATTGGCAATCTGGCCGCCGACGATTCCATTTTCCAGGACCAGGGTAGAGAGGTTCATACGGCCTGCATATAAAGCAGCTGTCAAGCCGGCCATACCAGCGCCGATGATGATGATATTCTTGTGAATCCTTGATTTTGTCATTCCATGCACCTCCTCAAAAGCTCAGCCATCACGGCTTTTCGAAATCAGTCTGCTGAACTTTTTCCTTTCTGTTTGTCTTACAAGGCTTATTATACGCCTAAATTAAATTTTGTCAAATATAATTTTATAAATTTATATTTTGTCATCGTTAAAATCCAAAACTCGCAGGCCACTGCCCCCATTTCTGTCAGCATGGGAACCCACTGCACCTAAGACAAAATCAAACGCAAAATCAAACGCAAAAAAATACGTTTGATTTTGCGTTTTTCTAAAGCTGTAATTTTGGGTTGCTAAGACGCATTAGATTGTTGTTACAAAAGGGCTGTTGCACCTAATGAAAATGATATGCTCCCCTATGAGAGACAGCAAAAAATGAAACTATCATCATAGGTGAGCATATCAAAAAGCCCGGAACACCGCTCCGAGCCTTTAAGACCACCACTTACTTCACTTCAATGCCCAGCACCTTCTCAATGGACCCTGGCTTTTCCTGGAACAGCTCCAGCACCAGCCCGTCCGGAAGCTGCACCCATTTTTCGGGCCTCCCTTCCATGGGGTGTACCCCCTCATAGGCCAGCATTTCCTGCAGGGTAGCCGCAAAATCCTGCACCACAATGCCCAGATGGTGTCCCCTGCCCGCTGCCGGGTCTTCCGGGGCAGCCACCAGCTGCAGTCCCCCTTTCAGCCATACCTGCTGGAGGTTGCCGTCCTTTTCTTTCCGCCGGGTCTCGGTCATACCCAGCACTGTCTGGAAAAACTTCAGGCTCCAGTCAATATCCGCCACGGTCACTGCCGCATGTTCAAGATAAGATGCTTTCTTTTCCATCATGCTCTCCTTATGCCAAAAAATCTATCTCTTTGACTACTTCGCTTCCGTGAGGCAAAATCCTTCCTGATATCTCCTCACTCCTTGCCGCGTCTGGCCAACAGGAATACAGTGGCAAGAATCAGGGCCGTTCCCAACAGGTCCATAACGCCGAAACTGGCCTTCAGGAACAGCAGGGAAAAGACAATGGCCGACAAAGGCTCCAGGGAGCCAAGGATACTGGCTTCCGCTGGCTGGATGTATTTGATGCTGCCCAGATAACAGCCAAAGGCCACCACGGTGCCAAAGATAATGATGTAAGCATAAATAAGACCGGCCAGGGGATGCCAAATGCCCACAAAGTTCCAGGGAGGACAAAGTAAAGAAAGGGCCAGCCCTCCCAGCAGCATGCCCCAGCCCACCACCAAGGTCGGCCGCCATTTGCGGATCAGACGCTTGGGCTGCATGGTGTAGAAAGCCGCCGCCACCGCAGACGCCAGTCCCCAAAACAGGGCCAGGGGCGAAATAGATAGTTGGTCCAGGCTGCCGTGGGTAACCAAGAGGAACGTCCCCCCCACGGCCATGGCCACGCAGATGAGTTCCAGATACCTGGGCAGCCGGCGGGCTGTCAATGAGGTATAGCCTACGATAAACACCGGCATCAGGTATTGCAGCACCGTGGCTGTGGCCGCATTACCCGCTTTGATGCAGGCAAAATATGTATACTGCACTGCCAACATGCCAAAAACAGCAAACAAAAGCACTTCCAAAGCATCTTTCTTATCCTGCCAAATATGGAAAATGCTTTCTCTATAAAGGCAGGCATCTGTCATCAGCAGGATGACCCCAGCCAGCAGCATCCGGGACACCACCAACCACTCCGTGGAAAAGCCGCAATCCTGCAGCAAATACTGCCCGGCCACACCGCTGCCGCCCCACATGGACGCGCCCATACATACCATGAGCAGTCCCTTTTTCCGTTCATCCAATAAAAAGCCACCTCCCATTGTATTCCTTTTATCTTAGCATAACAGAGCTGCTGCAAATTTTGTAGTGTCAAAAGAAAAAGACAACCTACCAGAAAGCTGGCTTAAGGAAGAGAAGCTGGCCCCTGTGGAAAACACGACCTTGACCCGTTCATTTGCTTTGTTGTATCATATATTTACGGAATATTTCAAACTATATATCAAAAATTTGAGGAGGCAGGACAGCATGAGCATTATGGAATCCATCAGCCAGCGGCGCACCTATTACCAGATCAACAAGAAGCTTCCAGTGGATACCAGGAAAGTCAAAGAAGTAATCCAACAGGCCACGGAGCTGGTTCCGGATGCCTTCAACATGAAGTCGGCGCGTGTTGTCCTGGCCCTGGGCCAGAAACAGGACGAGCTTTGGGATGCGGTCTATGATGCCTTTGGCGGCAAAGTCCCACGGGAGAAGATTGACAGCTTCAAAGCCGGAGCAGGCACAGTTCTCTACTTCTATGATGAAGACGTGGTCAAGTCCCTGCAGGAACAGTTTGCCCTGTATGCTGTCAACTTCCCCATCTGGGCCCAGCAGGCCAACGGTATGCTGCAGTTCACCATCTGGACGGCCCTGCGGGACCTGAACATCGGTGCCAGCCTCCAGCACTACAACCCGGTCATAGATGAAGCTGTAAAAAAACTTTTCCAAATGCCTGATTCATGGCAGCTGGTGGCCCAGATGCCCTTCGGCGGCATCACCGCCGAGCCTGAGGCCAAGGAAAAGGAAGACATTTCCAACCGCGTGAAAATCTGCGAGTAAAAAGAAAGGGTTCAGGACAAGCGCTCTGCAGAGCGTTTCCCTGAACCTTTTTTTATGTCATCTAATCCTTCATCCTCCCCAGCCACTCTGACAGCAGTTTCTCATGCTCAACAATCCGCTTGGCCAAGTCCACTGCCATCTTTTCATCATAAGTATGAGCGGTAAGATTGCGGTCATCTGCCATTTGCAGCGCCTGTTCTGCTTCCTCGTCACTGAACAGCCCTACTTCCCGGAGGAGACGGATTACTTTCTTGGGTGAGGCTGCTTCCAGACCCTCCCTGTCCAACAGATAATCCTTGCCGCATTTCCACATGATTTCAAAAGCAAACTCAAAACGCTGAATCAGCCCATCGCGTTCCATTTCCGTGAGGCTGTCCTTGATCACACCTTCATGCAGCTTGCCAAGAGCCTTTTCCGCCCCGTCAAAACGCTTCTTCATGCTTTCTTCCATAAGATTCCCTCCCGGCGTATCTCCTCGCAGAGCACCTCTGAGGCGCAGGCCATATCCACTACATCCACCTGATAAGGAATGGTCGATTCCTCCAGCTTCTCACGGAGGTCTGCAATCTTCGCAGAAATATCCCCCGCCGTACCCTCCACAGCTATATCCACATCAGAGCTATGGCGGGCATTCCCCCTGGCCCAGGAACCAAAGAGGTAGATATTGGCTTTCTCGTCTTCCATGGCCTTAAGGGCAAAATCACGGATTCTTTCCAAATAAGCGTTCATCATACCCACCCATTCTCTTTTCAACGTCTAATGAAATCACCTATATTTAACCGGTCTTCTAGCTGAGAAAAGTATAACACAAATTGATGAAACATTCAGCAACAGCCCTCCCCGTCTGCCAGCTTCTCCAAGCACAGTATCATCTGCCCCAGCAGGGCCAGCTCTGACATTTCATCGTCTCTGATATGCTGCAGGTCAGGCAGGTATTTTTCTGGGATATATGCTGCCAACTTCTGACGCAGGGCTTCCATATCCGTCACCAACTCGCTGCGGACGCAGACCAGCTCCGGGTCGGTCATGGCCAGGGCTGCCCGGAGGCTCACCTCTATGGTTTCCAGGCTTTTCTTCCTGTCCGTCAGGTGATGCTGGTACCATTCCTCTCTGGGCAGAATGCTGTAGAGCAGATACTTTATTTCTCCGGCGATATTGTGGCTGCCCTGATGGAGCCTGCCGTCCAGCACCAGCCCCATGCCGCAGATGCTGTAGCCCCTGGGCAGGGAAAGGAAGACGATGTTCCTGTATTTGTCCTGCTGGGCGTAGAAGCCCAGGGCCGCGGCGTTCACATTATTGGTGATGACTGCAGGCACGCCGTACCTTTCCTCCAGATAGCCAGCCAGGTCCAGTTCCGGGTCAATCATGGTGGAGTCAAGGTCAAGGTGACCCTGCCATACGGAGCCGGGGGTGGCAATACCTACGATATCATAGGGGCCAAAGCGGCAGGCCGCCGTGTCCAGAATATCCTCTATATCTTTCCGCACGTCCAGACGGCCCTTGATGACCGTCTCGGCCTTGAGGGGCGTCCCCTGCTCATAGAGGCGGTAGGCAATCCTGGTCCTGCCCGCAAAGGGCATCAGCACCAGGGCAAGAATCCTCTCCCTGCTCTTTATCTCCCCCAAAGCCTTGGCAATGGCCCTGTCCTCACTGGTCCGCCGCCACTTATCCATCCCGTCCCGGATAAAGTCCAACAGGGCCGCCACATCATAGCGGGCAAAGATTTTGGCAGGAATCTTCAGCACCAGCTTCTCAGGCAGAAGGGTGCGGGCCGCCTCATACTGATAGGCAATCTGCGGCGCCAGCAGCACGGTCTCGGCTTCCAGCCCAGCTGTCTCCAGCTTTGCCCAGGGCACGGCGCTGAACTCATAGTCAAGGTTCAAAAGCTCTGCCGCTTCCTGCAGTTGCTGGGCAAAATACCCGGTGGTCAGCCCTCCTGTGCAGCAGAGAAGAATCCTGCGGCGCCCCTTGTCCCTGGCCCCTGCAAAGACCTCCCGCATCTCCGCCCAAAGTTCTTTGGCGTGGGCCATGTCCTTCAGCTCGAAGTGCAGGTAGAAGATGCTCTCCCCCCGCGCCCGGCTGGTCACGCTCATTTCCACGATGACCGAAGCCAGCAAATGGAAGCGAATCTCCCCCTGGGCATAAGGGCCGGACAGCTTGATGTCCCCCTCACTTGGCTCAATTTTCCCTTCCGGCAATTCTTCAGCCAGTATGTACTGCCTGTACTCCTCCAGCAAATCTGTGCTGCCTGTCATATCCTCACCCGCCTTTCCTCCATTGTAGAAGAGGGACCGCCAGAAAACAATAAAAAATTGCTGCCATGCAGACAGTTCTTCGATTGACACCTTCTGTTTGCAGTTGTAACATTGTAAACATCTGGTACAGAAAGGATTGATTTCATGCATTTTCTGGAAAAAGCAAGTTCTTTTATCTCCAAGTATATGGCGGTATTCGTTATCGCCATCGCGGCTGTTGCACTCTTCGAGCCCCCCAGCTTCAAGTGGGCTGCCCCAAACATCACCATGCTGCTGGGCATTGTGATGTTTGGCATGGGCATGACCTTGAAACTCTCGGATTTCAAGCTGGTGTTCCAGCGTCCCCGGGATGTGTTCATCGGCGCCCTGGCCCAGTTCACCATCATGCCTTTACTGGCCTATCTCCTTGCCAATGGCTTCAATCTGCCGCCGGAGCTGGCCGCAGGTGTGATACTAGTAGGCACCTGCCCAGGCGGAACATCTTCCAATGTCATGACCTACTTAGCCCGCGGAGATGTGGCTCTGTCTGTATCCATGACCATGACCACCACTGTGCTGGCTCCCATTGTCACGCCGCTGCTGACCTGGTGGCTGGCAGGCGCCTGGGTGGATATTTCCCTCTCAGCCATGATGATGTCCATTGTGCAGGTAGTCATCCTCCCCATTGTGGCGGGGCTCGTCCTCAATTCCTTCTTTGAATCCCAGGTACAGAAATTCGTCAAAATCCTGCCCTTGATCTCCGTCATTGCCATTGTGCTGATTGCGGGAGGCGTCGTTGCCGTCAGCTCCCAGAAAATCATGGAAACAGGCCTGCTGATCATGGCCGTGGTCATGTGCCATAACCTGCTGGGCTACGGCACCGGCTTCCTGCTGGCCAAAGCCCTGCACATGGATATTGCCAAAGCCAAGGCTGTCTCCATTGAAGTAGGCATGCAGAATTCCGGGCTGGCCACATCCCTTGCCATGCTCCACTTCGGCCCTGCCGCCGCTATCCCCGGCGCCATCTTCAGCGTGTGGCACAACATCTCCGGCTCACTGGCCGCCAACTATCTCTCCAGCCGCAACAGCAGGGAAAAGCAGGAAAAATAACCGCCGCAATAGAATAAATCCTTCGATAATATCTTTGCGACGGGAGATGAGTTCGTTGGAAACTTCGGGAAAAAAAGGCTTCATGAAAGAAGCTGCCATCGGCTGTGTCATTGTCGCCGCCATCCTCTTGCTGGGCACGGTCATCACGGGCAGGAATGCCAGCGAGGACACGGAGACTGCCGTCCATGCAGTGAGCATGATGTATCTTGACGAGCTGGCGGAGCGGCGCGGGCAGGTGGTCTCCTCCACCCTGTCCAACTATGCCGCCAGCATGGATGCCGCCGTCGGCCTGCTCACCCCCCAGGATCTCTCCAGCATCGCGAATCTGCAGGTTTACCAGTCCCGCATGAAACAGATTTACGGGCTGGAGAAATTTGCCTTTGTGGACAGCGACGGCCTCATCTATACCTCCCGGGGGACACGTACGGATGTGCAGCTTTACCGCTTCGACTACAACCATATTGCGGGAGCGGAAGTCTCGCTGAAAGATGTGGAGGGTGCCAAGAAAGTCATCATCGCCATGCCCGTGGACCGGCTGCCGCTGGAAGGGAAAACCCTGGTGGCCTGTTTCATGGAAATAGACATGAACCGGATGCTGATGAATCTTTCCCTGCAAACAGACAATAAGAACACCACCTTTTGCAATATATACACTCGCCAGGGAGAAGCACTGACGAACATGGTCCTGGGGGGCCTGGCCAGCGAGACGAATCTTCTGGATGCCCTGTCACACGCAAAATTCAGCGGCGGCAAATCTTTCAAGTCGGTGGCGGCGGATTTCACAGAAGGCAGGCCCGGGGTGGCCGCCTTTACCTATGGCGATATCCGGGAGACTCTTTGCTATGTGCCCATCAAGGATACGGACTGGATGATAACCTATCTGGTGCGTGACAGCGTCATCAACGAGCAGATCAGCTCCATTGCCGAGGGGATTGCCAAGCGCAGCTTCCTGCAGTCCGCCTTTACGGCCCTGGTGCTCATGGTGATGTTCGCTGCTCTGTATCTGCAATTCCGCCGGGCTGCAAGGGCCACACTGGAAAAAGAGGTATCTGAGGCCGAGAACCGCGGCAAGCAGCAGGAGCTGGAAGAACAGCTGGCCATGCAGGAGGAACTTCTGGCCCAGGAACAAGAAAAGGCCCGGCAGGAAAATATCATCAATTCCCTGGCCGCCAATTACCGCAGCGTCTATTATGTGGACCTGGACACCAATGAGGCTGTCTGCTACCGCAAGGACGATCTGCTGAAGAACTCGCCGGAAGTGGGAGAGCAATTCCCCTTCTACCAGAGATTTGCCTCCTATGCCGAGCAGTCTGTAAGAGAAGAATATCGTCCCGAGTTCCTCCGATGCATCGAGCCGAAGGAGCTTCGCCGCCGGCTGGCGACAGAACCCATTTTCACCTTCCGCTTCCTGGCGGAGCGCGATGGCCAGGAACGCTATGGACAGCTGCGCATTTCCGCTGCCAACATCACAGCGCAGGAGGACGGCACCACCATCCACACTATTTGCATAGGCTTTGCGGACATTGACGCAGAGATGCGCGAGTCCCTGCAAAAGAAAAAAGAGCTGGAAAACGCCCTGCAGGCAGCGGAGGACTCCGGCAAAGCGGCAGAGGCTGCCAACCAGGCGAAAACCGCCTTCCTCTCCATGATGAGCCATGAGATAAGGACCCCCATCAACGCCGTCATCGGCATGAACGAGATGATCCTGCGGGAAAGCCATGACGAGAACATCCTGAACTATGCAGAAAACGCCCACGCCGCCTCCATGAGCCTGCTTTCCATCATCAATGACATCCTTGATTTTTCGAAAATCGAGGCAGGCAAGATGGATATCCTGCCTGCGGAATATGCCCTGCCCTCCCTGGTAAATGACCTGGTCAATCTGGTGCGCCTGAGGGCAGAGGAGCACTGGCTGCCCCTGCACGTCAAGGTAGACCCCGAAACGCCCCATATCCTGTTTGGCGACGAGATCCGCATCAAGCAGATTATCACCAATATCCTGACCAATGCGGTGAAATATACAGAGAAAGGCTTTGTGTCCTTCTCCGTAGGCTTCCATCAGACGGCCCAGGACGAAATCGCCCTGGACGTGTCCGTAACAGATACGGGCTGCGGCATCCGGGAAGAGCAGATGGACCAGCTTTTCGCCGCCTTTGATCGTCTGGACAGGGAAAAGACACGGAAAATCGAAGGAACCGGGCTGGGCCTCAACATCACCCAGCAACTCCTGACCATGATGGGCAGCCATCTGGAAGTGCGCAGCGTGTTCGGCAAGGGCTCCACCTTCTCCTTCTCCCTGCCCCAGAAGGTAGTGAACTGGGAAGGTGTGGGGGATATCAATGCCGCCATGAAGCGCATGGAGAGGAAAAGGCTTCGCCGCAATGCGGGCTTCGTGGCTCCCACCGCGCGCATCCTGGTGGTGGATGACGCCCCCATGAATATAGCGGTCATTTCCGGCCTGCTGCGCCGCACGAAGATTTTCGTGGATACGGCCTCCGGGGGTGAGGAGTGCCTGGAGAAATTCGGCGCGAACCAGTACGACCTGGTTTTCCTGGACCATCGGATGCCGGGCATGGACGGCATGGAAACCCTGAAGGAGCTGAAGCGCCTTTATCCGGGCAAGAGCAAGGAAACGCCCATTATCTCTCTGACAGCCAATGCAGTTTTCGGCGCGAAGGAAGAATACCTGGCCGCCGGTTTTTCGGACTACCTCTCCAAGCCTGTCATGCCCGATGCGCTGGACGCCATGCTCCTGAAGCATTTGCCTGCAGACAAGCTGGTGTTTGACTCGGCAGACACAGAGGAGGCGGAGGAGACGCAGCTTCCCGATTGGCTTAGTGATATCCCGCTGATTTCCCCCCGACGGGGCATCGAGTTCTGCGGGGGCCAGCAGGAATACCTGGACGCCCTGAAACTTTTCGCCGCTTCCATCAAGGAGCGCGCCGACGAACTGGAAAAGCTTTACAAGCGGCGGGATTACAAGGGTTATACGATAAAAGTCCACGCCCTGAAGAGCATGGCAAAATCCATCGGCGCCTCGGAGCTTTCTGAGCTGGCGGCGGAAATGGAGGAAGCGGGCAAGAAGCATGACCTGGCTGCCCTCACTGCAGGGGCAGAGGTGCTGCTCTCCCTCTATCGCAGCCTCGACGAGCCGCTGCAACGCCTCTCAGAGAAACAGCCCCAGCAGGCAGGCAACGGGGAGACAGCCAAGGAACCCGCCATCCACCAGCAGCGCAGCCTGCTCCTGGTGGATGATGACGAGGACTTCCTCACCATGATGACCCGCTGGCTCAAGAAAGACTATGATGTGACGGCAGTTGGTTCCGGCGAGCAGGCCCTGGCATATCTTAAAAAGGAGCAGCCCGACCTGGTGCTGCTGGATTACGAGATGCCGGACATGGACGGCTCCGTGGTGCTGGAAAAAATCCGCATGATGCCTGACTGCCAGAATGTGCCGGTAATGTTCCTGACGGGAACGGAAGACCAGGACAACCTCAAGAAGGTCGAGGAGCTCCACCCTGCCGGAGTCCTCATCAAGACCCTGGGAAAGAAAGGGCTGCTGGCGGGGATTGCGACGTTCTTCGGTAATACAGATTGAAGCAAAGGAGTGTGTCTGCCCCATGGAACTGAAGTCCATCAAAGCCAAGCTTATCCTGCTCCTCGTGGGCATCAGCGCCGTGCCGCTGATCATCTCCATCATCATCAGCACCCTGAACACCATCGCCGATGCTGAGGAGGCTGCGGAGGCAGACGGCCTCCTGCGAAATGCCATCGTGCAGGAAAATATCTCCTCCCTTTGCCAGCAGAACCTCACAGCCCTCAGGACCCTGGCTGCCCAGCCCGCTGTAAGGCACTATCTGGCGGGGGAACAGGACGAAAGGCTGGCCCTTGCCCTGCGGCAGTCCGTGGACGACACCAATGCCATCTTCCAGGACGGCAACAACCTCATCGTCACCGATGCCCGTGGCAGGCAGGTCTGCAGGAGCGACAAGCTGAACCTGACGGAGGTGAGCAGCCGTTCCTACTTCCAGGAGGGCATGCAGGGCAAGGAATATATTTCCGAAGTCCTGGTGAGCAAGAGCGCAGGGAATTTCATCTCCGTCCTGGAAGTGCCCGTCAAAGATGATAATGGCCAGCCCATAGGCATCGTCCAGCGGAGCTATGACCTCTCCGTGCTGGGTGACTTCGTCAAAGCCCAGGCAGATGACGAAACCCGGGTGCTCATCATCGATGCCCAGGGCAAGCTCCTGGCCCACTCCGCCAAAGAAGTGACAAAAGAGGAAGACCGCACCGACGAAAGCCAGCTGGGTTTCGTCAGCCAGGCTCTCGCGGGCCAGTCCGGCGCTGCCCAGGCCGAGCTGGAGGGAGAAAAGTGCCTCATCTGCTATTCACAGAGCGAAGTGACAGGCTGGGTCATTGCCACCGCCCGCCCCTACAGCCACATCCAGGCAGCCGCTTACAGGCAGGCCTTCACCACGGCGGGACTTGGTATGCTTTTGCTGGTGCTGGCCGCCTTCATGGCCTATGCCCTGGCTGGCAGGGCCGCCGCTCCCATCGCCGCCATCAGCCATACCGCGGCAGAAATCGCCAAAGGCAACCTGGCCCAGCCCAATCTGACCGTCACCTCCGGTGATGAACTGGGGCAGATGTCTGCCGCCTTCAACAGCATGATGGACAAGCTTTCTGCCGTCCTGAAGCGCACGTCGGAAAGCGCCCTCTCGGTGGTTTCCTCCTCCGAGGAACTCAGCGCCACCTCAGAGCAATCTGCCCAGGCCGCCAACCAGATAAGCACCTCTGTCACCACCGTGGTGGAGCGTATCAAGGAACTCAAAGATGCCATGGAAGCCGCCGGCTTTGCCATCGCCAATATGCAGCAGCTGCTGTACGTCATCTCCGACAACTCAGACAACGTGGCCAAGGCTTCGGAACTGACCCGCACCACCGCAGATGAGGGTATGGAGACCATCGAGGCTGCTGTCAGCAATATGGAAAGCCTGGAAACCTCCGTCAACGAGTCCGCCCAGGTCATCCAGTCTCTGGGCACCCAGTCCCAGGAAATCGGCCAGATTGTGGACACCATTTCCGCCATTGCCGAGCAGACCAACCTGCTGGCCCTGAACGCCGCCATCGAAGCTGCCAGAGCCGGCGAGCACGGCCGGGGCTTTGCCGTGGTGGCGGACGAAGTGCGGAAACTGGCCGAGCAGTCCGCTGCTGCCGCCGACAAGATCAGCAGCCTCATCCGCCAGGTCCAGACCCAGACGGAAAAAGCTGTAGAGACCATGCACGCAGGCCGTGACATCACGGAAAAGAGCGCCCAGTCCGTCAGCGCAGCCGGAGGAGCCTTCCGGGCCATCGCCCAGCATGTGAACTCCCTGACGGAAAAAGTGAATCAGACTAATAGCGCCATCGGCGAAGCCCACAAGGGCAGCGACAAGATCGTAGAAGCCGTCATCAACATCGACGCCGCCTCCAGCCGCCTGGCCATGGAAACGGAAACAGTCTCTGCCGCCACGGAAGAGCAGGGGGCCGCCATCGAAGAAGTGGCCACCGCCAGCCGCCAGCTGGCCGAAATGGCCGGCAAGCTCCAGCAGGCAGTGGCAGAATTCAAGCTGAGATAAGATAATCCTGCTCAAAAAGATCATCCCCAAAGCTGCCCCCGGTTCACATGAATCGGGGGTGTTGCTTTACACAGCCCTTTTTCTTTCCCTTAAGCAGGAATCTTCCCTGTTAGAAGCGAAAGACAGCTAGTGTAAACATATTTCAAGAAAGAGGTGGACTCTCATGGAAAGATTTGGCGGCAGCATCAAGACCTTGTTCCTCATCAGCGTCGTACTCCTGACTGGGGCGCTGCTGACCGTGCAGACCTTCATCAACATCGGCCAGCTCACCAGCACCGTGGAAGAGCAGGTGAAGGGCAACCTTTCGGCCCACTCCGAGGCCATTGCCGGGAAACTGGACCAGCGCATCCTGCAGGTGGGGCAGAAGACCCTCGGCCTCTCCCTGGGGGTCAGCCAGCTGAAGACCTTTGACAGCGATGTCATGTTCGGCATGGCAGACGGCTATGTGCTCTCTGACAGCCTGATCATCGGCAGCGGCTTCTGGTTCGAGCCCTTTGCCTACAGCCCGGACATCGAATACTACGGCCCCTACCGCACCAAAGGCCCCGGGAACACCATCACCCTGGATATGGAGTACAGCAACGCCGAGTACGGCTACAACAAATTCGACTGGTACCTGAACGCCATGAAGAGTCCGGGCAAGGTGGCCTGGACCGGCCCCTACCTTGACGAAATGAGCGGCACCACCATGCTCACCAGCGCTGCAGCTGTGCAGAAAGGCGGCAGGAGCATCGGCACCGTCACCGTGGACATCGGCATCACGGAGCTGGAGGACTATGTCAAAAGCATCACCATCGGGGATAACGGCTACGCCTTCCTGGTGGGCAGCGACGGCCTGTACCTGGCCACCAAGGACGACGGCAAGAACATGAAGCAGAAGATCACCGAGGAGAGCGACAAAGAACTGGCTGCCCTGGGGCAGAAAATCGTGGGACTCACCTCGCTGGAACTCACGGAAACGGATGTCTTCGGTGAGGACAGCTATGTGATGGCTGCTCCCCTCTGCATAGACAATATGAAGCTGGTGCTGGTGGCTCCCAAATCCGACTACAGGGGTGCCGTGACAAAATCCATCTGGACCAGCATCATCATGGCCCTCATGGTCATGGTAGTACTCTGCGCCGCCATGATCATCATCTTCAACCGCCGCATCGGCAACCCCATCGGCCACCTGATGGACGAAGCCAGCAAGATTGCCGACGGCAACCTCACAGGCCATGTGGAAAACAGCAGCCAGGACGAGATTGGCGCTCTGGGCAATTCCCTCAACCACATGATTGAAAACCTACGCCATGTCATCAAGGAAGTCACCTCCATGGCAGAGCAGGTAGCCCATGCCAGCCAGCAGCTGAACACCAGCGCCGAGCAGTCCGCCCAAGCCAGCCACATGGTGGCAGAGAGCATTGTCTCCATTGCCGAAGGTGCCAGCGAGCAGGCAGTAGAGGCCAGCAATATCCAGGAAGCCGCCGAAAACGTCACCAACTCCGTCCAGGCAGTGGCGGCAGATGCCAACCAGGTGCTGCAGAACGCCATGAGCGCCAAGGACAAGATTGGAGAAGGCCGTGCCTCCATCCAGGAAGCAGTGTCCCGGATGAACAACATCACCGCCAGCACCGACAGCATCCAGACTTCCATCGAGAAGCTCAATCAAAGCTCCAAGGAAATCTCCGACATCGTGGATATGATCACGGGCATCGCCGAGCAGACCAACCTGCTGGCCCTGAACGCCGCCATCGAGGCCGCCCGGGCAGGCGAGGCAGGCCGTGGCTTTGCGGTGGTAGCCGATGAAGTGCGGAAGCTGGCGGAAAACTCCAACCAGTCCTCCCAGCAGATAGCCGCCCTGGTGCGCTCCAACCTGGAAGACATGAAGTCAGCGGTGGAAGCCAGTCGCACCGGCACCCAGAGCGTCATGGAAGGCATCAACACCGTGCAGACCGCCGACAAGGCCTTTGCCGACATCGTGACGGTCATTGATGACCTGACCGCCCAGATACAGCGCATAGCCAAGGCCATCGAAGACATGGCAAGCGACAACGAGCGCATGCTCCAGGCCAGCGTCAACATCAGCAAGACCAGCGGCAAGAACTCTGACGAAGCCCAGTCCGTCTCCGCCGCCGGCCAGCAGCAGAGCGCCTCCATGCACGAAATCTCCGACGCCGCCCGCGGCCTGGCCTCCCTGGCAGGAGATCTGCAGGATGAAATGAAGAAATTCAAAATCTGACAAGAGCATAGAATCAGCATAAAGCAAGGCCCCCGGTCACACGACACCGGGGGCCTTGCTTTATGCAAGATTTGCCATTAACTTCTCTTACTTCGCGGCTGCACCGTGGATTTCTTCTGCCATGCGCACCAGCGCATCAACTGTCCGCACGCCCGGGGTGATTTCGGACAGCTTCACCTTCACGAAGTGGTTTTCCTTCACTGCCTTCACATTGGCCAACTGGGGATTATCCTTGATGGCGGCTACCTTCTGCTGAAAGTCGTCGTCATTGCGGATGCCGTTGCTGTAGTCTGCAATGATGATGTACTCCGGGTCTGCTGCCACCACATTTTCCCAGCTGACGGCAGCCCAGGTCTTGTCCACGCCGGCATTTTCCATGACGTTCTCCGCGCCGATGAGTTTCAGGATATTGGTGGTATAGCCCTTGAAGGCTGTGAAAGGCTTGCCGTCGCTGGCATCATAGACGAAAATCTTCTTCTTGGGCAGCTTCTCAATCTTGCCCTGCACAGCGGCCAGCTTCTCCTTCTCCGATTTCACCCAGGCCTCGGCCTTGTCACGGACGCCGAAAATATCTCCCAGCTTCAGCATATCCTCGAACACCGTGTCCAGATTGGCATCCAGCTTCTGCATGGAGGAAGGCACGTAGATGGGCACATTCTTGGCGGTGATTTTCTCTGTCGGAATGCCCCGCTTAGTGAAGGGCACTTCCCAGCCCGTGGCAAAGTCAGGATTCTCAGCCATGAAGGTCTCGTAGGAAGGCCATTTATCCGACAGCACTTTCACCTTGTCGTAGGCGGCCTGCAGGGGCGGATAGATTTCCTCCTCCTTCATGGCCGTGCCTGCCATCTTGTCCTCCAGCCCCAGGGCCAGCAGCATTTCCGTGGTGGCCTGGGACATGGAAATGGCATGGACGGGAGCTTTGTCCACGCTCTGCTTCACTTCCTGGCCGTCCAGTGTCTCCGTCCAGGAAACGGGATAGGCGGCGGCCTTTTCACTGGTGGCGGCGGGCTTGTCGCTGGCAGGTGCCTGCTTCTCAGCGCCGCAGCCGGCAATCACTATGGCAGACATGACACAAAGTCCTGCTATGAGGCCTTTCCTTAACCACATCTTCATGCTTATGACTCCTTTCAATAGTTGAGATATATCCTGCCCTCATGCTCATAACGCACAAAGGGTACTCCGAAGACTTCCTGCAGCAGTCCGGGCTCCAGCACCTCCCCCGCTGCCCCCTGCTTCACGATGCTGCCTTTTTTCATCATGATGACATCATGGCAGAAAGCCACTGCCAGGGACAGGTCATGGAGCACCATGACCACCGTGCCCTCGTAGGCCTGCAGAGTCTTCATCAGGGCCAGCTTGTACTTCACATCCAGATGGTTGGTGGGCTCGTCCAGCAGCACCAGCTGAGACCGCTGGGCCAGGGTCTTGGCAATCATCACCCGCTGGATCTCGCCCCCTGACATGTGGCTGATGCGCCGCTCTGCCATGCTGCTGACTCCTGCCTGCTCCATTGCCTCGGCGGCAATGCGTCGGTCTTCTTTCGTATAGTCACGGAACCCCTGCTTGTAGGGGAAGCGGCCCATGACCACCACATCTTTCACCATGAAATCCGCGATGGTCTCCCGCTGCTGGGGCAGCACCGCCACCAGCCGGGCATATTCATTTGCCTCAATGGTGCTGACATCACGGCCCTGCAGGAAAACCTGCCCGGAACTTGGCTTGTCCCGGCTCAGAAAGGACAGGAGTGTGCTTTTCCCGCTGCCATTGGGCCCCACGATGGCCGTCATGCGCCCCTGCCGGAAATGAGCCTGCACATTTTTCAGGATTTCCTGCTCCCCTATCCTGTAGCTAAGATCCTTCACCGTAAGCATATCAATAATCCTTGTACTTCCTGCTGATGATCCACATGAACACCGGCGCTCCCAGGGTGGCCGTCAGGATGCCGATGGGCAGCTCCTCCGGCCGGAATAAGGTGCGGGCTGCCGCATCTGCCCAAACCATCACCAAAGCCCCTGTCAGGGCGGTGAACCAGAGCATGACCGCATGGCGGGACTCGCTTAAGGACCTGGCTATATGGGGCACCACCAGTCCCACGAAGCCGATGATGCCAGATAAAGCCACCACCACAGCCACCGCCAGGGAGGAAACCAGCACGATGAGCTGCTGCACCCGCTGCACAGGCATCCCCAGATGCCTGGCCTCATTGCGCCCCAAAAGTATCAAATCCAGCTCATGGCGCATGAGCCAGATGAACAGCATGGTTATGAAGAGCATCGCTGCTCCCACCGGCACCATGCTCCACTGGACCCCGGACAGGCTTCCCATCAGCCAAAACATGGCGCTTCTGACCTGGGCCTCGTCCTTGGCCCCATAGATGGCCAGCATGGTGAAGGCCGAGAAAAGGGCCGAAATGCCCATGCCCATGAGCACCAGCTTCACCGGACTGCCGCTGCTGCCTGCCAGCTTCACCACCAGGGCTGTGGCCACCGCAGCCCCCAGAAAGGCACCCACATAGACACCATAGGGGGCAAAGAGCTGGGCCGCCCCGGTCACCAGGCAGAGCACGGCTCCTGTGCTGGCCCCGGAAGAAACTCCCAGGATATAGGGGTCTGCCAGATAGTTCTGGGACACGGTCTGCATCAAAAGCCCCGTAAGGGAAAGCAGCGCCCCGCCCATGGCCGCAAAGAGAATGCGGGGAGCCCGTATGTCAAAGACTATCATGGAAGTGGACGCTTCCAGTGGCTCTCCCAAAACCAAAGCGCTTATCTCCTGCAGGATTGTCTCCGGCGGGATAGGCACCGACCCCATGCCCAGGGCCAGCCCCATGCTGGCTGTCAGCGCCGCCAGGAGCATCATGCCCCGCAGCCAAAGTTTTCCCATTATCCTTCCACCATCCCCCTTTGAACTGTTCCGCAAGACAAGAAAACAGGCCCCTCCCCCAAGTGGGAGCGGGCCTGCCAAACCATCATCCTTGCCGTGTCTTCCCATGCCCCTGGCAGCAGGAATACACCCCGGCACAAATCCCCATCCCCATCACTCGCAGGTTCTTGGATACTGCTTTCCAGCATCTTACGGCGATTGTTGGTCAGTCTTACTACATAGTTCACACTATGTATCACTAACCTTTATAACCCTTTATTTACTAGGGTTGAGTAACTATTAAAACTTTATCACTTCCCATCTTTTTACACAGTTTTACAAACAGGTGGCTACACAGTGGCCATACACTTTTTGCTTCCGGAACGGTGTCATGTATATCCGATCTGTCAGTTTGGCGGATCTTTTTTTTTGGAAAAAGGCTACCGCCATAACCTGTTACATTCCATTCTAAAAGCAGCTACGGCCCACCACCTTGGGCAATATGCTCATACTCTCATTCAGTGCGTCCTTTACACGAACCGTTAGCCCGCTAAGGGGGTTCGTTGGTTGCCCTCGTCCTTGAGGGATTATTATTTATAGTGCCCGTCCATGGGCACGGTCATCCTTGACGGCTTTTGGTGCCCCCGTCCCTGGGGGCACGGCCCGCAGCTGGCCCGCGGCAGGGCTGTCACGGGGCTTTGGTGGGCACGTCGCCCACGTCGCTCCGTCACAGCCCTGCCGATAGCTACGCTTCGGAGGGCGGGAGTTCGCCTCCGGGCATGACGGCTTGTTTTGAGGACGGGCAAGCCGTCCAGTCACGCGCCATCATGCCCTGCGGGGTTCGGAAGTCGCCTCCTGTGGGATAGTTTCGACCACGCCCCTCATTTTTCCTCTGTCCGCCGATAATACTTTTACGCCTATCAGAGGCGAAGAGCAGTTGTTCTCCTGCCCTTCGCTTCGGCTTCGCCCCCGATAGGCAGTATTATCGTCGGACGTTTGGCGCTTCACGCTTATGCTTGCCCCGCGAAGCTGTACGGCCCGCCATCACGGCAGGCCTCTGCCGTACTCATTGCAGTTTATCCCTGCTGGCTTCCCTCAGAGGTTGCGTGCCGGACAGCACCCCAGCCATTACGGTTCTCCGGCGGCAGCTGAGGCTGCCAACTACGCCCCGCCACGGCTGGAGTGCTGCCGTTTTTGCTCCGTTCGCCCTCCTTCCGTGCTCGGTGGCCTGCCTGGCTGGGGGCTCCTTTGTCGCCCTTTTTCCAGTCAGGTAGGCCGCCTCCCACTGCAGGAGGGTCTCACTCAGCTGCACTCAGAGGTTGCCAGGCACAGGTTCAGGGCGGGATTCTGGCTCCGCTTCGCTACGCCATTCAGCCCGTCCTTCACCCGTGCCATTACGCACCATCGGAGTTCGAAAGGCCCCAACGTCCCCCCCCACCCGTAAGCATAGCT
Organism: Selenomonas sp. KH1T6; assembly: GCF_900108415.1. Classification (NCBI taxonomy): domain Bacteria; kingdom Bacillati; phylum Bacillota; class Negativicutes; order Selenomonadales; family Selenomonadaceae; genus Selenomonas; species Selenomonas sp. KH1T6. The sequence continues at coordinate 66,072 of NZ_FNWN01000002.1, read as the reverse complement.
CAAAAGGCCGCCATTAAACTGATAAGCCCGGCGGAGGTATCCGCCGGGTTCGCGTCAGCTTATGGGTTCGTTGCTGCTGGGGAGGGCGGTGCCGTCAAGGGCAAGCCGCCCCTGGCGGTGGCTTTGCCACCCTTGACCGCTCCGCTGCCCTCTTTGACAGGTTACGGCTGAGGCGGCCCGCCCAACAGAAAAGCCACCCACAGGAAAAGGGTGGCTAGTCTAAAGGGTATGGGGTTATATAATCCTTTTAAGGGGACTATCTATGAAGTTCCTGCCCGCCTCCACATATTTCAGCGCCTGGCGCTCCGACTTGTGGCGGGTGTGGTGCATGATGGCGGGGAGGCTAGCGCCGCTCCGTGAGGCCTCGGTGGCGAAGCCCCTCCGCAGTGAGTGTCCGCTGAATTGGCTTTCATCGTAGCCCAGGCGGGCTGCGTATCGCTTAACTATCTCTGCCACGGTGCGGGGGCTGATGGGCTTGCCGCTCAGGTTTGCCCGCAGGTCTATGGACTGGAAGACGGGGCCTTGCTGGAGGTGGGCGGCGCTCATCCATGCCATGAGGGCACGGACGGGGCAAATGGCTGGGTCTTCGGCGTAGGGCAGGGCTATTTCCGTGCCCTTCCCCTGCTGGTCAGCTTTGGAGCGTGGCAGGAGCAGTACTGCCCCAGCGCCGGTGAAGGTCAAATCCTCTGCTCGCACATTGGCAAGCTCGGAACGGCGGAGGGCTGCCGCGAAGCCCAGGAGCAGGAGCGCCCTGTCCCGCAGGCCGGTTAAGCCGTGGAAAACATTCATGGCCATGAGGCGGCGCAGATCTTCAACTCTGATGGGAGCCTTTGCGGTCTGCCTCGTTCCCTTCTCCCGCTTTATGCCCGCCAGCGTCAGACGGACGATGGAAGCATGGACGGGATTTTGCAGGTTCGCTTCTTCGTGGACGGTGCCGATGGCGGTGAGCCGTCTTGTGAGGGTAGCGGGCTTCAGTGCCTCCGCACGATCTGCCAGGTAGTTTGCCACCGTGGCGGGGGCAGCTGGAAGGCAGTCAAGGCCAGAGCGCTGGCAGTACGCCTCGAAGTCTGCCCAGTCGGCGGTGTACGCCCTCAGTGTATTCTCGGCTTTGGCTTTCGCCATATAGGAAAGAGCTTTTGTGCTCAGGTTCTCAGTCATTTTGGTTGCCTCCTTTGCAGTTCCTTTCCTATATTATATAATAGTACATTTGTTCTGTCAATATGCCACCCCCTTTTATTTTCAAGGGTTTGCTGGTGTTTTCATTCCCCTGCCACAACCTGGCAATAGGAGGCTGCGGGGCGGTCAAGGGTGGCTGAAAGCCACCGCCAATGGCGGCGTAGCCCTTGACGGTCCCGCCCCCTTTCGACTCCGTAACCTGCAAGCTGGTCTGCCCCCGGCGGACACCTCCGCCGGGCTTATCAATTTTATGGCGTTCTGGATCAGCAAGGCCAGCGTTCCCCGCTTTGCCGATGCGCAACCAATAGAAAGATGGTGCGTACTGGCACGGGTGAAGGGTGGGCTGAATGGCGTAGCGAAGCGGAGACAGAACCCCACCCTGAACCGGTGCCCTGGTAACGTGAGCAGGGGTAATGAGGGAGACCTGACTGGAGGGGGAGGCGGCCTACCTGCCCGGAAAGAGGGCGACAAAGGAGCCCCCGGGCAGGCAGGCCACCGAAGCCGGAAGGAAGGCGACCGGGTGAAATACGGCAAGCACGCCAGCCGTGGCGGGGCGCAGTTGGCAGCGATGCTGCCGCCGGAGCCCCGTCATGGCTGGCGTGCTGTCCGGCAAGAAACGCAACCAGCAGAAAAGGCCCGCCGTGATGGCGGGCCGGGGGCTTAGCAGGGCTAATCTAAGCGTGAAGCGCCTTTAGTCCTACGATAATGTTGGCTATCGGTGGCGGGGGCTGCCCCCTCTCCCCTCCGCTTCTGTATTCCGGCAATGATAGCCGTAAGAACATTATCGGAGGACGGTGGCGGGCTGGCTTTGCGGCCAGAACGTGACGGTGTGCAGCAGCGTGCCCCCAAGGACGGGGGCACCACAGGCCACCATGGACGGACGTGCCTAGGGACGGGCACTATCTATACTAAGCCCTCAAGGAGGAGGGCAACCATTCAATCCCAATCTTTTGATTTACGCAGCCCGGGCTTAGTTGCTACCCCCACCTTACACTGAAGGCAGGAGGTTGCGCATCAAAAAAATTATCCCCAGTTCTCCCGGGGATAATCTTTTATCTTTGTTCACGGACAAAATCTTTTTTATAATTATTTCTACCCTCGCCCCCATAGAGGGCGTCACTTGTCATATATCCAATGGGTTTTATAGACCGGATTATTTCTACCCCTGCCCCCCTACAGGGGGCGTCATAGCGGCAGGCACATGCCCTGGCTATACACTCCCTTATTTCTACCCCCGCCCCCTACAGGGGGCGTCATCAGGCAGTATCTTCGTCCTGACGGAACTTGCCAATTTCTACCCCCGCCCCCTACAGGGGGCGTCAATTTCCGATGATGGACGCTACACCGAAATTACCGAATTTCTACCCCCGCCCCCTACAGGGGGCGTCAAATCATAGAATACATTTTCGTCCATGATATAGCAATTTCTACCCCCGCCCCCTACAGGGGGCGTCAATTCCGTGATGTTGATATGACGCTTCTCTTCATTATTTCTACCCCCGCCCCCTACAGGGGGCGTCAATTTGCAGAGGGTACTGCTCCTGTATGGCGTGAGAAATTTCTACCACCGCCCCCTACAGGGGGCGTCAAGGCCTCCCTTTCGTCACAGCAACTGCAACCTTTTAGAGAGGCATTTTCGCGAACCGGCATTTAGGCGGACCACGATACCTTATTTTACTTGCTGCCTCTGCTATGTTTGCTTCAGGTTCGCAAGTTTCAATCACGTATCTCACAGGTAACCCCCTCCGGCATATTATCCGTATGGACTTCAATAACATAATCACCATAAGACCGTGCCACTTTGCCAACATCGCGGCGATGGATATCAATCCGCTCAAAGAGCTTATGCGCCGGTGCGCGCCCCAGTTCATTATCGTGCTTGAAAATAATAAGCTTCCGAACTGCCATCTTGCCACGACCTGCTGCATGATCAATCTCAAACATATTCATGAGCGCTTCCCAGAAAAGCTCAAGATCTTCCTCAGAAAACCCCGTCGACTTCCTAGCTAAATTCGCAGATATAAAGCCCTCCACATGATACAAGCCATAAGGAACAATATACTTACTCCCCATGGTACGGCCACCCTTCTCAGTCGCATCATCCTCTTTAGTGGCAGCCATTCGCGTCAAGCTAATCTCAACAGGAGCGATGGGGTCAACGCTCTTGGCAAAACCAAGCTGCACTGGGCCACGAAGCTGGCCACAGTTGAGCCCTGCCTTCGTAAAGGTGGTCATCACTGCACCAAAGGTACGAATGTCATAATAATGCTCACACATGAAGTCTATAATCTCCAAGGCCAGCTTCTGCTTTTCTTCATAAGGAATAGTTTTCTTCTTGCCTTTTTCCTTATCAGATGCTTCTTCATTCTCGGCTTTCCCAAGTTTCTCTTCCATTTTTGTATATTTAACGGCCTCATCATCTTTAAAATTCAAACTTTTATCATCCTTAATATAAATTTTATAGGAATCTGCCTCCTTGCTATTTTCCTTGACCGCATCCACAAAATTTCGGATTTTCCGCTTTAGACAACAATCAGAAATAATACCTACATTAGTCTCATAGTCCATACGTGGCATATTTCCCATATCTGGGTCACCATTGGGATTACCATTCTCAACGTCAAATATGAGTTCAAAATCATATCTATTTTCTATCGGTTTACGCATCGCTCAAATCCTCCTCTTCTTTTGCCTCATCATCTATCTTATTCTTCTTGGCTTCCATGAAGAAATACTCTCTCTGTTGATGATAGCCTAATATAAAGGCTCCTTTTTCATCCTGCAGAAAAAATTTTGGAATAGGTGTCCCCGTTGCAGGCACCTCAATCTTATCCATTAAGCTTGTCAGCATCTTGCTTAAGGCAATCCCTGTGCTTTTTGTTTCTTTTTTGGCAATTAATTTTTTTAGATAAATATCAGCTGACTTCTGTAACGCAGGAAAAATAACGCCTGGTGTCATACAGAATGAATTGAAATATTTAGCCCGTATAGGCAAATTTATCTTGCCTTCCTTGTCGGTACACCATTGTATCTTTTCTACTACTGCAAATATTCTGCCCAAAACATAAGCAGTTTCCCTGCAATCTTCATTGAGGCTCATTTTAATCTTTTCCCCCCATCTGCTTGCATAGTTTCTAAGTAAGAAGGCTTTCAGAAAACCAGCACGTACATATCCAACATTTTTGTCTTTTAAAACTGCTTTAAAAATTGTAGTCAATACCGCTTGATATATAGCAGGACTATACATGCTGCCTGCTATCATGCTATGATACAATGTCTCATAAAGCCGTCCCCATTTCTTCTTAAAACTTTCCTTGCTTATACATTCGCCAAAAGGTTTGTAGCTTTGATCAATAACTTTATATAGTGGGATTATCTCTTTGCCTTGAGGTGTTCCACAAATTGACACCTCTTCCTGGTACTGTTTAGCTCGTCGCATAAAATGCGCAAAAGTATTTTTATAATAATAAGCAACACCATCCCTGCTACTATTTGGCAAAAGTCCCAGAATGCTGAATGATGTATCTCCGTCTACAGTAAATCCATCAATCTCTGCGGGATTCCCCTGTGACAGATTATCCATAATAGTCTTGATATTTTCATTAGAAATCTCTGATTTCCTGTCGTCCGTCATACCTGCCAGAATGTCTACTGCTTCGGCATTGTCAGACCAGGCTATTGATGTAAGCATATTCTCACTATAGAATGAGTTGTGCTTCAACAGATAATTACAGGCAGCAACACTTTTAAATGCCAATAAGTCACTGACAGGAGCATTAAGTCCCTGTTGCTTTGCATTTTTCCCATAGGAACAAACTGCTTCAAAATTAAATGACACTAATTTTGAATTTACCTGTGCTCCCCGTAGTCCCTGAATATTAGGATGCACTTTTGCAACAGATGTACGTCTTCCTGTCAGGACGCATATTTCCTCTACTTCTGCCACATCCTCTGCATAGTAATTGTTCCAGGCTTCTACTATCTCTGGCACTTCAAATAAAACCTGACCATTTATTGAGAATGTCATGCATTTCTTTTTCGTATTTTTCCATGCAGGAAGAAAATTTTGCACATATTCATTCTCCTCGGCTTTTTCGGGGTCCCATCGTTCAAAGAAAGTTTTGATAACCGTAGCTTCCCTTCCCGAACAATCCTGCAGGATCTTCAAATGTTTATCTTTGGCATTTAAAAAAGCACCTACTGCCTGCTGTTTCGTTTTCTTAATATCTGCCCCTAACATATAATTTGCTTCATTACATAAGAAGCTGGCATTATATCCACTTGTAAGTCCATATTGTTTTGGAACTAACATTTCCTGACCTAAAGGTAAAATGCGAAATTGACCAGATGAATCCAAGTCAATTAAATACTCTATCTTGGCTCTATCCCAGCCATAGACTGGCATTTCTGATGGATATTCCTTCACTAAGAAGTCATAGTAATCTGCTAGTGCTTGTAGAATCATGACAGCACCTCACAACCGCTGACATCCATGATGCCATTCTTAAGTTCAGCCCTAAAATAAGAGGGTGATATGTTTCCATCATCATTGAACATATCATAAGTCATCAGCCCAAGGAAACGATTTTCAGGATATGGATTTGTTGCTTCACCTTCTTCAACCAGACGGAAATTCACTGGAAATTCACGACAACCAAAATATGGGCGATGATAACATGCTCCCTTTCTGGCTCTGTCGCTGAATATCCTTAAGACCTTACCGGGATTGCTGACTTCTCCATCATCAGTCCGCCTGATGTTAAAATGAGCTCTAATGACATAATGTACGTCTTTTAGAATAGTGGAGTTGCGCAGCGTCACATAATCACTATTGCTCACAGGATAATATGACCAATCCCGCTCTTTCATTTGCTTATAATCTTTTTCTGTAACATTTATCTTTTTTTGCAGTTCACGCCGTTTAATAGATACAAATTTTATAGGGGACAACAGCTCTATACTATCTATCTTATATCTTATGCCTGGATGCCAGTATATAGCCTCAAAAATACCGCGGGCTGCAGATGGTGTTATGATATCATATGAATATCTTTCTGCCTTAAGTTCGGGACGTGTAAAGCAAGCATAATCCCCCCAGCATTCTATCGCAATTCCAGAGCTCATATTTTTCACCTTCTTAGCTAGTTGGCATGATTAAGCCTTGAACCTTATCATATAAACTAAGCTTCCTCAAAATTGCCAGTTCATTGTCCAACACCTCAAGATTATTGTCTTTGTTTAACTTTTCAAAATCACTTCTACGGACATTTACTATATAAGCTGCAGCTTTTCTCATAATGTCACGATTTCTTTCCCCATTACACAGCAAACCGGAAATGCATCTTGCTTTTCTTTGCCGTGGCACCAGCACTGACACAGTATCTTCTTCAATCAGTTTGAACATCTGAGCTATATCCTTAAAAGCATAATGCTTTACGGGTGTCCCCATAATCCCTTTATCATCCAACGCATTAATTCCATTTCCTTTGACCGCAAACAAAAAACTGAAATATTTGTTTACAGCTTCTGGTGTAAAGATATCTTGTATCTCACTTTGTACTTTTTTAGTAGCTTCGATTTCCTGCATCCTAAAAGATGAGAATTGATCCTTCAAGGAAAAAACATATACCTTGGAATCATACCATGAATTATCTCCTTCCCTATTGACCCTGCCTGCTGCTTGAAGAATTGCATCCAAAGCAGTCATTTCGACATAACCTACAGGAAAATCCAAGTCTACACCTACAGAAATAACTGAAGTAGAAATCACCCGGCACGGCGGTTTCTCCTCGCTATTCAATCTTCTACGAATTTGTTTGATAACCCTACGTCTATGTGCAGGATACAGATTCGTGGATAGATAAATTACCCCTTTCTCTCCTTTAAGCTTCTGATATATCATATCCGCTGTTTTTTTAGTTTTCGCAATGCATAGCACTTGATTATTCTTTTTAATGTGCTCTGCTATATCATTGACACAACAGCTTCCCAGAGAAACATAATTTGTTCTCCTAAAAAAACTATACATTTCAGGAATGCCCGTCATTATCTCCCGACATTCTACTGGCCAGATTTTAGAATACTTGCTGAATAGTTCCTGCCACGGTGGCTGGGTCGCACTGGCCAGCAGGCATGAGCAGCCATAAGCATTTGTAAGCTCTGCCAGGGAGGATAATATTGGCACCATATATTCTGCAGGAAACATCTGGGCTTCATCAAATATTATCAACGAATTGACAATATTGTGAAGTTTTCTGCACTTAGAGGTCCTATTGGCAAATAATGACTCAAAGAATTGTACGTTAGTTGTCACTATAAGAGGTGCATCCCAATTTTCTGTAGCCAATTTGGCAAGCTTAGACGAATCAGAATCATCATCGTAATTGACAGCACTATGATGCTCTAAAACATTATCTATGCTTCCTTTATACTTCAGATTGACGTAATCACGCAACGTATCCGCTGTCTGCTCTATAATTGAGGTATATGGTATAACGTAAATAATTCGTCTTAAATTATTCGCCACACATTGCTTTAAAGCAAAGGCCGTTGAAGAAAGGGTCTTGCCCCCACCGGTGGGCACTGTCAGCGTATACATGCCACAGGGACCCAGTCCCGCTTTTAGGCAGGAATTCAAAATAAAAGCTCTCTTTTGATTGATTTCCTTCTTCCCTTCAGGATTTGTAAAGCCCTTCTCCTCTAGCTTTTTAAAGACTCTATCGGCGATATCTCGTATGGAATCGTACCCTGTACGGTCTACTTTCCCATCTTCTATAAACTTTTCCGTATTCAAATAATCAGCGTCTATCAAGCAGGAGAACACCATTCTGGCAAAAAACATAGCACTGAACGGATACTTTGATACCATTGTCGATATCGATAGGGTATTTTTCGGTGGAGGCACCTCCCCTTTGTAATAACTATAGTCCTCTACATCCTTTTTTAGACGCCCATAAAGTGTAGCTTCTGTCTTAAGGTCGCTAGATACGCCCAAATTAGGCAACCCTGCATGATGTCCAGCTATACAGAACGCCTGCAAACAGCCTAAGGATTTCATCTTGCACAACACTTGAGCACCAGCTGAAGAATGATCTATATGATAGTTGTTCTCTCCGCGGATATAGCCTTGAAACAAGTCTGAGTATTTGCCTATATCATGATACAGCCCGCACTGATACCCAAGTTCCCTGGCCCCAAAGCTATCTGCAAACTCTGCTGCTAATTCTGCTGTTTCCTTCAAATGAACAAACACAGTCTGCTTTTTTCCGTCCTTTTTACGTATATGAGCGATGTATTCTTTATATGCCACTGTATCACGTCTCCTTAATTTTCAGACATTTATAACTTGTGGCGGCCATCTTCTAAAACTACATCATGAACATACTTCTGTACCGAACAAAGCAATGTCTTATCGTCTATAGCCACATTATACCATATATTCATAAAATTTCAATTAAAAAAATGATTTTATAAATTTGGCATAAGGTATATCCAAAAATAAAAGCCCCGGTCACCCGGGGCCCATTCTCCTATCCTATTTTCCTCACCGCCTCCCGGCACTTCTCAATCACCTCTTCATCCTCGAACCCCTTCCCCCTCATAACCACCAGCCTGTGATACATAGGATTGCTCTCTGCCTTGGGGGCCAGGGCAGCAATAGTCTCCTCAATCTCCCCTTGCCCATATCCCATTCTATCCAGCACGCAAGCAATCACAATATCCGCCGAAACTTCCAGCGTCATCTTCCGCCCCCGGATAAACCGATACAGCCTCCGATAGCTTTCCCGTATCTCTTCCGTCTCTTTTGCCCCGCCCAAGGGATAATCCGACAGCAGCAGTTCCTCCCTTGTCCTGGGGCTATGCTCTGCCACGGGCTTCGTCGGCAGGCTTGCGCGCAGCCGCCTTAATTTTTCTTCCACATCAACATGGAACTTTCCGGCAAAATCCTCAATCCACTGGTGATCCCGCAGGGAGCCGGGAGCTTCGGGCACAGCTTCCCCCAAAAACCTTCTCTCGAAGCGGTCAAGGCAGACCCTGGCCCGCCAGTTCAGGCCGTTGGCTTCATTTACCGCCTTGAACTGACGCAGGTATTCTTCCTCGGCAATCTCTCCCTGCAGGTAGTTCACCACCAGCACCTCGTCGCTGGAGAAGCCGAAGGGCTTCTGGGCTCTCAGGTTCAGATACCACTTGGGGCCCTCCTTCTTGGTATCATCAGTCACCAGCACAGGAATGCCGAAGGCTTTGGCCAGGGCAATGGCAAAGCCCTCGCCGGTGTCGGGGCCGGAGAAGAACATGGAAACATCTTCGTAGGCTTCCCTGAAAGCCTGAAAAAGTCCCAGCTTCTTCAAGGCCCGGTCATCCACCGGCATCAAAAAGCCCGTGTCCATTGAATCAACAATCTTGGCAATCAAGGGCCCGTCCGCATGGTTTTGAAGCTCCACATCAAGCAGCCACTGGTACACATAAACCTTCCCAAACATCTGCCCCAGCATGGCCTCGGTCTCAGACTTCCACAAATGAATGAGGATATTGGTGTCCAAAGAGGCACTTTCAAAGCACGTGCTCACACCAATCCCACCTTCCGGCCCGTTTCCTCATCGTCCAGGGGATTATGGGAGAAAACCGTCCCAAAGTCCGTCAGGGTAAAGGCACAGAACGCTTCTGCCATGGACTTGGGGATTTTGTTCTTTTTGTAGTTGTCACGGATAATCTTCAAGAACTCCGCCGGGTACTTGATGACCTGGGCAGGCTTCAAGAGGCTGTCGTCCCCCTGGGCTGCCCGCAGGTACTTCTTGACATTGCCCTCCAGCTCCTGCCGCAGGATTTCCTCGAGCCTGACATCAATCAGCCCATACTCCCGCAGGGCAATCAAAGCTGTGGCAGAGCTTACCCGGAACTCATTCATGACCATGGCCACCGTCAAGGGGTCAACATCTTCCTGGCTGCCATACCAGCAGGCATCTACCAGATAATTGGTCAGGGCGTTGCGGGGAATCAGCAAGCAGGAGGCAAAATAATCCGCCTCCCGCTCAATCCGCTGGCTCATATTCATCTTGTCATCTTTGAAAAAAAGCTCCCCGTGGAGCTGCAAATGCCCCAGTTCATGGGCAAAGGTGAAAATCTCCCGGCAGAGCATGGCCGAAGAATTGGTGAAGATCACCTTGCCCTCCGGGCGCCGCTGGGAGAGGCCCAATGTCTTGTCCTCCCCAATGGGGTAGCGGAAGAGATAGCACTTCATTTCCCTGGCAATCAAAAAGGGATTCTCTATGCCGTAAATCCCCTTGGGGCGGCACTCCCAAGCCTTGGCCTCAATGACCCGCTTCCTACTTTCGTCCATCATGCCGCCCCCTCAGTTCCTGCTGTGTACCCGCTTGTTCTTGAAAAACATGTCAATCATGTCGTTGATGTAGCTTATTTCCGGGGAATCGTCTGCAGCCCGGTAGAAGGAAACAACCTCCTGCTCCTCCTCTTCTTCTGCCAGAAGACCACTGACGGTGGTATGGAAAATAAGGGCCAGCCGGTTCAGCTCCACCAAGGAGGGGTCATTTTCCCCCTTCTCAAGGCGGATATACTTCTGCCTGCTCACATGCAGGGCCTCAGCCACCGCCTCCTGGCTCATTTTGCTCTCCAGACGCAGCTGCCGCAGTTTCTCGCCCAATGCCTTTGCTTCCATGTTCCTCACCCTTTCTATGTATCTATTATATAACATAGATTGAATGACTTCAATAAATTATGTAATGTATTCATAACATAAAAGACAGTCTTCCAGCCTCAATTTTCCGCCCCACATAAAAAGACCGGCATAATGCCGGCCTCGTCACTTCTTCCTGTATTCCCTTTCCATGCCCTGCAAGAACTCCGTCAAGCGGGCTATCTCCCCGCTCAGCCTGTCCATAGATTTCTGGAAGCTGGTGAGCAGGTAAAATGTCACCACAATCGGGAACCCCACGGTGGAAATGGCGGTGAGTGCTGTCTGCTCCATCATCATCACCCCTACAATAAAAGCCCCGGTCTCCCGGGGCCTCCTGCCTTGCAGAAACCTTCTTACGCCAGCTCCTCGCGGTCGCTGATCTTGATGTAGGCTTCCTTGATTTCCATGGCCTTTTCCCCGCTCACGGACACGGCCTCCTTGTCAATCATCTTCTGCATGACAGTGCGCACGGCGGCGTCCGTCAGCCCCTCGGCAGGATCCTGCAGGGTGTAGGTCTTGGTGCTGCCGGTCTCCATTTTGAAAGTCATGGTAAGTGTACGCATTTTTTAGCCCTCCTTACGCTTCGTGCAGGTTGATGGTATTGACCCGCTGGACATAGCCAAAGTTGTGGCTCTGGAGGCTGGCCAAATCCTTGCCAAGCTCAAGGGCGTCATCGTCGCTAAGTCCCGGGGCAATGCTGGGAATGTTGCGGGTGGCGTAGAGGGGGTTGCCTGCCTTGCCAATGCCGTTCTACACCATGAGCTTCAAGGTGGTGGTGCTGGCGGTTACTGTTGCTGCCATAGTAATTCTCCTTTCCATAAGAGAAAAGCCAAAGGCCCGGGGCTGTCATCCGCTCCGGGCCTCTGACGGAATGACAACCAAAATATATCAAGCCCTGTCTGCAGGGGCGTGATACCACAGCTTTATTGCCGTCATTCCAGCAGCAATGTTATTTTGTTGACTTTATCCTAGCAGGTTGACAATATGATTGCAAGAACTTTCTGCAATTATTTTATCCCCCACCAGTCAGTCACGCCCCGTGCGATGGCAGTGGCTATTTCCTCCCTGTGCTCCGTAAGCAGCTCTGCGTCCTGCTGGTTGTCGATGAAGCCAGTCTCCACCAGCACCGCGGGCATGGCGGTACACCTCAGCACCGCGAAGCTGCGGTTGACCTTCACCCCCCTGTCCCAAAAGCCTGGGTCGAAGGGGCGCACCCCTTTGAAAATCTCCTGCTGGATAAAGAAGGCCGCCTTGCCTCCCTCCCCGTCAGCGTCATAGCAGAAAGCCTCGAAGCCTCTGGCATTGTGGAGCCTTGAAGCATTGCAGTGAATGGACACAAAGAGGTCCGCCCCCCAGCTGTTGGCGCACTCCGTCACATTCTGGTAGCCCGGACTTTCCCCCGCCAAGTTATGCGACTGGAGCAACCGCACTTCACACCCTGCCATTTCCAAAAACTCTGCCGCACGTTCTCCGACGGCCCGGGCAAGGTCGCACTCCCGCAGCCCCAGCTCCGCATTCACCGCCCCCGGGTCAGGCTCCCCGCTTGCGGCGTGTCCCGGATTCACAAACACCTTCATGGCCTATCCCTCCCGTCTCAGAATGTAGACTGTCTGCTTCCCGTCCTTACCCAGGGTGAGCAGCCCCGCGCCGATGAGTTCCCTCCTGGCCGCGCAGAAACTGCCGTGAGAAAAGCCTGTGCGCTTCAGGATTTCCCACTCCGTCAGCTTGCCGCCCCCATTCTGCCGAAAATCTGCCCAAAGTCTCTCTGCCTTTTCTGAAAGCATGGCTCACGCCTCCTTTTCCAGCTTCTGACCAACTGGCAGGGCGGGCAGGCCGTGCATTTCCTCCATAACCCGTTGCCTTTTCAAGAGTCTCTGCCTCCCCATGATGGTGGCCAGGTCGAAAAGCTCGTCATAGAAATAAAGCTCCGCGGCATAGCCCCAGGCAATGGCCTCATAGACCGCCAGCAAAAGCCCTGCCAGCCGCGCCTCTCCGTCCTGCTCCAAAGCCTGCATAAAGACAGGCAGCCATTCCGCCCGGATATCCGGAGTGCCGCCAAATCCCCTTGGCGGTACACCCAGCCTGTCCGGCAGGGTGAAGGTGACAGGCCTGCCCACCGCCAGTTCCTCCCTGTGTTCAATTCCCAGCCTGTACCAGCTGGCGCAGATGACGCCCCTGCCGGGCATTTTCCCCAAGGCCCGGTCAAGAGCCGCCACCTGCCAGCAGTCCAGCCGCATTTCCACCAGCCCCTCGGGGCAATCTGCCTTTGCCATAAGCTCACTTCCCACTTCCGGCTTCCCCCTTCCCTTTATCCAAAAAGACTGCGTCTGCAGGTGCTATGCGTGCAAGGCACACTCCTTTGGTGCCCGCGCCCTCCGGTCCCAGTTCGAACAGGTCAGGCGATTCTTGCAGGCATAGCAAGATTAAGCAGTCCACTGCGTCAGCTCCGGTAATCTCATTTTCTCTCTTGTTAAACATAAAATCCCTCTTTTCGTGAAAATCAAACCTCCTTGCCATAATCACCTCCCTTCATTTTTCTCATCTTCCTTGAACCTGCCCTTAGCCGCCAGTGCTTTGCCAGGGCTGACACAGGACAGGAGCCAGTAGCCCCCGGCGCGGTTGCCCCCATAAGCCTCATGCAGGAGATACCCGCCCGCCACCAACTCTGTTCTGGCCCTTTTCACCATGGTAGCACTCATCTTCGTGCCCCCGGCCATCTCCGGCACAGACAGCCGCAAAGGGAACTGCCAGAACACATTATTGGCCCGCCACATGAGCCAGTGCCATAATGCCTGGGCATGAGGCGACAGGGGCACAGCTACCTGCCGCTTGTAGAAATAGCGGATTTCATTCAGCCAGCCCCCAGTCGCGTCCATCAGCTGACGCTGGCGCAGCGGGCCTGCTGCTCCAGCCACTCAGAAGCCGCCCGGCGGTGGATCATGTACTTCCTGCCGTTCTTCAGCGCCGGAAACCCCTCCACATGCACCAGGCTTCGCACACAGTTCACCCCCAGCCCCGACAGGCGGGCAAACTCCTTGACGGTCAGCAAAATCTTTTCATCTTCCACAACACACCACACCCTTCCCAAAGTGATAAAGCCCCGGCTCTTTCTAATCCATTACAAATGTCATGGTACATTTTGCATAGTGAACCGTTTTCTATAGCTTTATCTGCTACCATAATAGCACCAATGTTCCCTTCTGTCTAGTTTTTTCTGCTACGATACATTAAACAATAGCTTTTTTTACCATATTGTGTTACAATGATACAAAGAATAGTGTGCGTTCCCGTCCCCTCCGGACGGAAACCAGAACTACCAAAAGGAGGTGCAGAAATTGAACGAGAAAGAAACTGAAAAACCCGTGACCTTCGGCAAGACCTTCGGCACCCGCCTCAAAGAACTGCGGGAAGACAAGGGCCTCCGCCAGAACGACATGGCCAAGATCTGCGGCATCGCCGTGGCTTCCTACGCCAACTGGGAACAGGGCCGCGCCCTGCCGCCTCTCAACCAGATTCCCGTGCTGGCAGACTTCTTTGAAGTCAGCGCAGACTACCTCCTGGGTGTCTCCAAAAAAGAAGCAGCTGACCGCCTGGCCAGCCGCATGCAAAACCTGCCCGAAGACTCCCGGGCCATCGTCCAGTCTTTGGTGGACAAACTCATGGAAAAGAACAACTAACCCCGTCACTATTACTAAAAGTCTTTGTCTATGTCTTTATCTTTATCTTAGGGGCACCGTAAGGCCAGTGAAATCAAGGCTTCCCAGTCCCCGACCGGGCATAATAGGACCGCTTTTGTACCCGAAAGTGTACCCGCAATAGTACCCGCTTTTGTGCCCGCTTTCCAGTTATCCACATTTTGTCCACAGGTTATCTACAGGTTTATCCACAACTTTATCCACAAGAAAAGAAACACGACACCGTTCCCGAAGCTCACTTTTTCCAAAAGGAGTGGAAGGAAAAATGACAACCAATCTTAGTGACCTTACCAAAAAGAACCCGAAAACAAAAAAACGCGGCGGCAAAAGAGCCGATCACGAAGGAACCATCTACTATGTGAAATCCCGCAAACTCTGGGCAGCCGCCATAAGGCTGGGCTACAACGAAAAAGGCAAGCCCCTCCGTAAGGTGAAGTATGCCCACAGCCAGCAGGAAGCATTGGAAGCGCTGGAAGCACTCAAAGAAAAATACACAGGCCAGATGAGCCTCGAAGCAGACAAGATGACCACCGGGCAATGGATAGAAAAATGGCTGGAAGTCTATGTCGCCCCCAGGCTGCGTCCCAACACTGAAAGGATTTACCGCAGTGTCCTCAGCAACTACGCTCTGCCCACCATCGGCAATATCCCCCTCTCAAAACTCACAGAAATAGACATTCAGGGCGTAATCTTCGGCCCCCTGCGGGACAAATACCGCACTGCCGATATCTTCCGCCTGCTCATGGGAGCGCTGATGAAAAAAGCGGTGAAATGCCGCCTGCTGAAATACTCTCCCGCCGTTGACCTGGAGCTGCCCAAACGCCCCCAGAAACGGGGCTTTGCCAAACCCAGCGCCGAAGACTGGAAAAGGCTTCTGGAACACAAAAGCAAAGTCTACTACTGCTGGCGCTGGATAATTCTCACAGAATACGTCACCGGCGCCCGCCTCAGCGAACTCCTTGCCCTCCGCTGGGAAGACCTCGCCATCACCAAAGGCGACAATGGCAAAGTGACAGGAGGAACCATCCATATCCAGCACGCCCTTTCCACAGGCATGAAAAAAGAGGGGAAAACCGTCCCCCTGCTCTTGGGCGATACTAAAACCGACCAGAGCAACCGCGTGCTGCCCCTACCCCTTTACTTCTGCCAGGAAATCCAGCACTACCGCAAGATCCAGCTTGAGCACCGCCTGCTGGTGCCAGACTGGCAGGAAAAAGGCTTCATCTTCACCCAATGGAACGGCGCGCCCATCAACCCCGCCCGCTTCAGCAACTACTTCCGCCGCCTCCGGCTGAAACTTGCCATAGGCAGCACCTTCCACATGCTCCGCCACGACATGGCCAGCCGCATGAAAAACTCCCACAGCTTCGACCTCAAGGACATACAGAACCAGCTGGGCCACGCCAGCATAAGAATCACCATGGACATCTACACTCACATTGACGACGAAGCCCAGCAGGAAAAAGTCGGCACCTGGCTGGAAGAAGGCCTGACCGAACTTCTCGCCAGTTCCCCCAAAAAGGAGGCCCAGACCACCCCAAAAACCTCATAACCCTGTGGCTATACACTGGCTACACAACATGGAAAAAACCATCAAAAAAGCCCTGCCCCAAAAACGGCAGAGCCTTATGTATCAAGGGAAGCCAGCATCTTCCCCCGTGACGTAATGTCAAAATTAAAATTGTTGGTCAGGCAATTCTCCTGGCTCCAGTTCATCACCCTCCTGCGCCTTCCCAGAGTTTCCTCCAGTGGCATGGATGCAGGACTGCTCCCTGTTACAGTGGCGGGACCGCACCGGACTTGAGGACTTTCCTCGCACCGGACTTCCTTATTGAGTCTTCCGACACCTGACCCTTCCTTATGCTGTTGTAGATTGAAACTTAAGTCAGAATTATCATACCATTGTATAAATTCTTTGTCAAGAAAACTTACAAATCACCACAAAAAGCAGCCCCCGGTTCCATTGGCACCGGGGCCTTGCTTTAACTTCTGGCCAGGCGGGAAATGTGGATGACGAGGTAGGCTTTTTCTTCCTCGCTGATTTCCTTCTCATACCTGTTCAGCAGATGCTGCCTGATTTTCTCCGCCACCGCTTCCTCTGTCTTGTACTTGCCGGCGATGCTTTCCGGCAGGATGTCATCCGTGAGCATCTGGTTGGTGAAGAAGCGCTCCACGAAGAAGCGGATATGGGTGATGAATCTGTTATAATGGAGGCTTTCCTTGTCCAGCTTCTTGTGCAGGGAGTAGCAGACGATGTTGCCAATCTCCCCCATGAGCTTGGCATTCCTGGCGCTGTCGTAGTCCTGGCCGTGGGCTTCCTCGGCGTTGGCAATATGAAAGGCGATATTGGCCGCCTCTTCCTCCGGCAGGTTCACCTTGAGGGTCTCATTGAGACAGGCCAGGCATTTCTCTGCTACCGCAAATTCCTTGCTGTAGCAGCTCTTGATACCCCACAGGGACCTGTTGGTGATGACCAGTTTCTTCTGCAGGCGCTCTATGGCGAAGTTGATATGGTCTGCCAGGGTGAATATCTGCAGCATTTTGGGCATCAATATCGCCCTCTAAGAAAATAGTAAGGATACCCTCACTGTTACAAACCGCAAAGCGCCTTCCTCCTTAGACAAAATGAATCCTGTTATCTATTCTCCACCCTTTGTGAAAATCCTTCTTCTTGTACATAGCAAAACGGGGCTGCTGCACGTAATGAAAACGTGCAACAGCCCCTTGCTATACATTTTATGCCTTGGCAATCTGCACAGCGCAGACCTTGTACTCCGGCTGCTTGGAGCCGGGGTCGAAGGCATCCAGCAGTACCTTGTTGATAAGGCGGTCGTCTTCCGGGTCGTGGAAGGAGACGTACACCAGCCCCGGCATGGGCTTGCCGCGGCCGTTGATCTTGGCCTTGAACTTGCAGGTGGCCCGGCGGGAGGTGATGTTCACCAAATCGCCCTCACTGATGCCCAGGCGCTTGGCATCCTCCTCGTTGACTTCAACATACATCTCAGGAGCAGCGTTTTTCAGCTCCGGCACGTTGCCCGTCATAGTGGCAGTATGCCAATGCTCCAGCATGCGGCCCGTGGTGAGGAAGAAGGGATATTCTGCATCAGGCATTTCCTGAGCGTCAATCTGGGGCCGTGCGTAGATGACAGCCCTGTTGTTCTTGCGGCAGTAGAACTTGATGCCCTCCCCCTCCTTCACATAGGGATCATACCCCTCCGCATAGCGGATATATGTCTCGGGGGAACTGTCGGGGTCCGGCGCCACAGGCCAGGTGAAGCCGTGGCCTTCACGCAGGCGCCTGTAGGAAGCCATCTGCATATCCGTGCCAGCCTGGCACTTCTGATACTCTGCCCAAACCTCCTCCGGGGTCTTGAAAGGCACCAGCTTCTCAAAGCCCATGCGCTTGCCGAAGTCGATGATGGTCTCCAGGTCAGACCTGGCCTCACCGGGAGGCTCCACAGCCTTGGCGATATGGTTGGTGCGGCGCTCGCCGTTGCCGTAGACGCCTTCCTTTTCCATCCAGAGAGCGGCGGGCAGCACCACATCTGCCAGTTCCGAAGTGCGGGTGGGATGATAAGCCTCCGACACCACCAGGAAGACCTTCTCCATGCCGGGACGGTAGTAATTGAGGTTGGGCAGGGACTGGCCCGGATTGGTGGTCATGACCCAGAGGCACTTGAGGTCGCCAGTGACGGCGGCTTTGAACATCTCCAGGGTGTGGTAGCCGGGCTTGGAAGGCATAGTCCCCTTGGGCACGCCCCAGATCTCCTCCAGCTCGTTCCTGTGCTTCTCGTTGGCCACAAAACGATGGGCGGGCAGGATGTGAGAAAGGCCGCCAGTCTCGCGGACGCTGCCGCAGGCGCTGGGCTGCCCTGTCAGGGAGAAGGGCGTATTGCCAGGCCTGCAAATCTTGCCCGTCAGGAGATGCAGGTTGTGCACCAGATTGTTGGCCCACACGCCCCGGGTGCGCTGGTTGAAGCCCATGCACCACATGGACATGGTATTGCGTTTGGGGTCCGCAAAGAGCCTGGCCACCTCGCGGATGGTTGCGGCAGGTATGCCGCAGGCTGCCTCCACTTTCTCCGGGGTATAATCCTGCAGGAAGGCCTTGTACTCCTCGTATGTGAGCTTGTCGCTGGCCCCTTTCATGAACTCCGTATGGTCAGCGATGAACTTCTCGTCCGTCAGCCCTTCCTCCACAATGACCTGGGCCATGGCGTTCATCATGGCCAGATCCCGGCTGGGAATGAATGGCAGATAATAGTCCGCAATATCCGCCGTGCGGGTCTTGCGGGGATCTGCCACGATGATCTTCACATTGGGGTCGCTGTTCTTCCTGTCCACAATGCGGGAGAACAGCACCGGGTGAGCCTCGGCAGAGTTGGAGCCAATGAGGAAGAAGGTATCCGCCGCCTCGATATCCGCATAGGTGCCCATGGGCTCATCAGCCCCGTAGGTGGTGACAAAGCCCGCCACGGCGCTGGCCATACAGGTGCGGGGATTGCCCTCCACATTGTTGGTGCCGATGCCAGCCCGGAAAATCTTCTGCATGGTGTAGGTTTCCTCGGCAAAGGTCTGGCCAGAGCCATAGAAGCCCACAGAGTCCGGACCGTATTTCTCGATAGATTCCTTGAACTTCTCCACAATGAGGTTCATGGCCTCATCCCAGCTGGCCTCCACCAGCTTGCCATCCTTCCTGATCAGGGGCTTCTTGGCCCTGTCCTTGGTATCCATGATCTTGGGCAGCAGGATGCCCTTGACGCAGAGACGGCCCTTGTTCACGGCGCAATCCGGGTCACCCTTCACGGCTACGATCTTGCCGCCAGTGACACCTGCCAGCACGCCGCAACCGGTGCCGCAGTAGCGGCAGACGCCCTTGACCCACTTCTCCGCATCCTTCTGCTCCACAGGGCCCTTCTGCGTGTCACGCTTGTTGCCGCAGCCGGCAGCCAGCATGGCGGCCGAAACTGCTATAGCCTTCAAAAAATCTCTTCTTGAAAATTTCATGTTCAGGCCCTCCCTCAAAGCGAACCCATGGCATCAAGATGACAGGTGTAGCAGCGCTCACGGCTGGGCAGCACCTGATTGGCGGCATCGTTATGCACAATGCCGGTATGGCAGGTGACACAGTTCATGCCGTTCTCAAAATGCTTGGCAGTATGGGGATCCTTGCGGGGCCCGGCCACCTCTGCTTCCTTGATCTTGTCCTGATGGCAGTTGTAGCAGTTCACCTCATTGGTATTCTGCAGCTTGATGGGGTCGGGGACGTTGCCCGTCACATGGAGGATAAGTTCCTGGGTGCCCTTCATCTTGGACTTCACCAGACCTGTAAAACCAGGCTGCTCATGGCAGTCGGCGCAGTCCACATTCTTATGGTTGGAGTGCTGCCAGGTGACATACATGGGGTCCATCTCATGGCACTGCTCTCCGCAGAAGGTATTCTGATTGGTGGCCTCAATCATGCCGTAGGCCGCCGTGAAGGCCACGATGCAGGCAATGCCTGCCATGGCAATGTGCTTCAGCTTTACTTGCTTGTCTCCCAGACTCATGTTGCTCCCTCCTTCTTGGCTCTTGGCTCCTTTTCAAACACGGAAGGCCGCAGGGTTTCCCCCATGGCCCTGTACGCTCCCGACGTAGGCGCAGTACCATGACCGAAGGTTTTAGGCACTTTTGCTCGGAGGGATGCCAGCACAGATGATCATCACTTGTTTTTCCCCTTGAATGTAAAGCTCACCGCCCCCTCCTTGCAACTGTCAATGCAATCCCCGCAGTTAGTACACAACATATTATCATCTACGGACTCCCTGCCCGGGGCCGTGCCCATACTGCACACAGCGGCGCACTTGCCACAGTGGGTGCACTTGCTCTCGTCCACCGTCACCCTCAGCAGCCGCTTCATACCCAGGAGGCCATAGATGGCCCCCAAGGGGCAAAGGGTGCGGCACCAGATTTTCCTGCCCCAGACAAGGCCTGCTCCCACCACTAGAAGCAAAAGCAGCAGCTCAAGCCCTGCCCCGAACAGCAGCATGCGCATCAGGGCGAAGACCGGGGAGAAAATGTTGAACACCGGCATAGACAAGAACAGGGCGAGGCACAGTACAAAAATCAAAGACCACAAAGGCCAACGCTTGTCCTGCAGCGGCTTCTTCTTGTCCCTGGGCAAAAGTTCCAACAGGAAATTCAGCGGGCACACGAAGCTGCAGAAGACCCTTCCCAGAAGAATAGCCACCAGAGTCAAGGGCAGGGCCGACAATAATAGCGGCCCCCACAAGCTCTTGCTGGCCAAAGTGATTTCTAAGACCGTCAGCGGGTCTGTCAGCTCCAGTCCCATAAGATCTGCCGAAATATAAGTGCCATACCACAGGAGATCCGTGTACCAGATAGGCAGCAGGAGGATGACAAGGAAAAACACCTGCACTATTTTCCGTATGATCTTTACTTTCATCATGGCCTCAATCCCCTCTGGGCTTCACAGTGGCGGCCTTCTGGGGGCTGGCGATGCAGACATTCTCGCAGCGGCCGCAGCCGGTGCAGTAGTCCGGGTCCACCGTGGGATACTTGTAATCCTCCAGCTTGATGGCCTTGTCATAGAAAGGACAGGCCGCGTGGCAGACCCGGCAGTCCTCCCCCTTGCGGGCCAGGCACAAATCCTTGTCAATCTGGGCCAGCCCCATGCGCACCTTTTCCTTCTCCACGGGCTTCAGTGCCCCCGCCGTGCAGACATCGATGCACTTCAGGCAAAGGTCGCAGTAATTTTCCACCGGCACGATATAGGGCGTGCCGATAGCCACTCCCTGCTCCCCATGGGCAATCTTGATGCAGCCCCGGGGACAGATTTCAGCGCACTTGCCGCAGCGGGCACAAGTACCCAGGAACAGTTCCTCAGGCTCCGCCCCCGGAGGCCTGATCAGCCCCTCATCAGCCGAAACAGCTTTTCCCGCCCCCATGAGAAAGCCAAGTATTCCGCCGCCAAATACCATCTTGATAAAAGCCCTCCTTTCCATACAAGCCTCCTTCTCTCCGATAATTCAAACAAATCTTTATCTTTCAATTTTACCTTATATTTTCCTGCCATGATGTTGCAGCAGTCACCACTGATAAAAAATTGTAAAAAAGCCTCCCTCATGGAGGGAGGCTTCAAGCATCCTCATCTTCTGTTGTGATATAGCTGGGATAAAGCCCCAGCACCCCCTCAACTTTTTCTATCTCCTGGCTGAGCTTGTGCAAAGCCCCCAGGTTCTCTGCCTCCACCAGCAGGATAAGATCTCCCTGGGGAGATTTTTCCTCCACGCTGACCCCTGGCATTTGCTCCAGTCTGGTGCGCAGGCCATTTTCTGCTTCAGGCCTTATCTTCATTATCATGCTGCCAAGTGCCATACAGATCCTTCCCTTCCCCTCTAACCTATTTTATCATCATCCAGGTTCCTGCTGTGATAAGAGCTGCGCCCAAAGAAGATTTCAGCGTAAATTCCTCATGGAGGAAAACTATCGCCAGCACCAGAGTCAGAACCACACTCAGTTTATCTACCGCCACCACTGCCGAAGTCTCTCCCATCTGCAGGGCCTTGAAGTAGCAAAGCCACGAAGCTCCTGTAGCAAACCCCGACAAAATCAGGAAAATCCAGCATTTCCTGCTGATATCACCGATGCCATGCTGCACATTGAGCAGGAAGACCATTCCCCAGGCCATAACCAGCACCACTACTGTGCGAATGGCTGTTGCCAGATGCGAATTGACACCTTCAATCCCCACCTTGGCCAAAATAGCAGTAAGAGCCGCAAATACGGCTGAAAGCAGTGCTAATACTATCCACATCTACATTCCTCCTCACGGGAAAACTTCAATATAAATCGCGTCACTGCTAACATACTACGGCATCTTTCTGCAAAACATCTGCAAGCTTTCTTTATCTGCCCCCCGCCTTTGCCTTGCAAATCAGCTGGGTCATGGTGCCCATGGGACAGTATACGCACCAGGAACGGGGCTTATAGAAGAGCATGGTTATGATGCCCAACAGCGCCGAAGTCAGCATCAGGCTGTAAAAGCCATAGGCAAACTGGACTGCCCAGGGACTTGCTGCCGCAGAGGATGCCCACTCCCAGGGAACCCTGAAAGACCAGAAGAGGGTCACCACTTCCGCCACCTCCCTGGCCCCGCCTGCCACCAGATAAGTTGCATATATCACATTGGCAAACATCAACAGGAAGAAGATCAGGAAGCCATAGCGAAAGCCACGGCTCTTCAGCCAGTCCGGCATATCACGCTTGCGGGAAAAGCCCTTCTGACTTCCCAGCATCCTCAGCAGCTGCCCCCTGTCGCAGTAGCGGTTGCAGAAATGCTTATTGCCAAACCCGATGGCAAAAATCAGGGGCAGGAAAAAGCTGATCAGCCCCAGCCAGGCAAAGAGTATATTGAAGAATCCCAGGGAAAAATATATGACTGACCAAATCCACAAATAATTGTACCAATGCTGCTTCATGCTCTCACCTCGATGCTGATGGCAGAAGCCGGGCATTCAGCGCTGCATCGCCCGCAGCCAACACAGAGATCATCATCTACCACGGAGAAACTGCCTTTCCAAACAACGATGGCCCCCCGCGGGCAAACTGCCTCGCAAGCCCCGCAGGCTGCGCAGTACTCACGGTCTACAACTGCATATCTTTTGAGTTTTGCCCTTTGCATAGCTGTCTTTTCCATCCTATGCCTCTCCTTCCCTACCTCCTTACAATATATTCATATATTACATTTTTATAATCTATTTGTCAAGGCACTTATTCCAACCTTCCAAACAAGGAAACAGGCTCCGCTGCAGACGGCGCAGCAGCGCTACCCAGCGGGGCGGTTTCGGGAAATCTTTGTTTATGGCAAACATGGACATAAGGACCCATTGAGAAGCCGATTTTCTTATAATCTTTGGTAGAGGACTTTGCTTCCCAGGCAGGAAAACTTCCCCTGCTTCGTGAATAAAATACAATGAGGATGATTTCACTTGCCTGTGCATTTAGGAGGTACGACCATGGGTAACGAAACCATAGCCTATCTGATCAAGCAGCTGCTGAACAAGGTTTTCATCATTGTAAGCGCTGTAGCCTTCATCATCATGATCAGCCTGTATCTTTTCACAGATTACGCAGCAGTGGTCAATGATGCCGGCATCGTGCGCGGCGGCAGCCAGCGCATCGTCAAGCAGGTGCTGGCCGGTGCCGATGCCGCCCAGCTCATAGAGAAGAATGAGGGCATCCTGAAACGCCTGCAGGGAGAAATGCGCCTGGGCAGCTTCCAGGACAGACGGGATGAGGTGGAAAAATACTGGAACAGTGAGATAAAGCCCGCCATTTCTGAATACCAGCAGAGCAAGAATCCTGCGGGGCTGCTGGAGAAAAGCGAGAAATACTTCGAGCTGACCAACAATATGGTAGCTTCTGCCCAGCACATGGTGGACATCATGGCCTATTTCCTCTATGTGCTGCTCATAGGCTTCACCGCAGCGGTGGGGATTTATCTGCGCAATGTCTACGCCATCTTCGGCCAGCGGGTAGTCACCCCCATCCATGAACTGGAAGACAGCTTCAACAAACTGGCCGAAGGACATCTTTCCCAGAAGTTCTCCTATGAACGCCAGGACGAGATTGGTGTCCTCTACGGCCTGCTGAACAAGACCCGCCAAGCCCTGCTGGACTATGTGCAGGATATTGAGAAGAACCTCAGCTGCATGGCCTCAGGAGATCTGGTCACCAGCACCAATATGCAGTACATCGGCGACTACCTGCCCATCCAGACCAATCTGGACAAGATACGCCAGAGCCTCTGCAGCGAGATGCATTCCATGGTGGAGATGGCAGACCATGTGGCCGTCAGCGCCGGGGAAGTATCAAAAGTATCCCAGAGCCTGGCAGAAGGAGCCATGGCCCAGAACGAGACAGTGCAGAATCTGCAGACCAAGATCCAGGAAGCCATCGAGGAAAATGCCAAGGTGGAAACATACGTCAACGATGCCCTGGAGGCCAGGAAGACCACCAAAGACCGCATCGGTGACAGCCGCCATCAGATGGACAATGTGGTGACGGCCATGCAGGAAATCGGCCATGCTTCCGAGCAGATACGCACCATCCTCAGCACCCTGGACGAAATCACGGGGCAGACAGCCCTGCTGTCCCTCAACGCCTCCATCGAGGCCGCCCGGGCCGGCGAGGCTGGCCGCGGCTTTGCGGTGGTAGCCGAGAACGTGCGCAAGCTGGCCGAGCAGTCCGCCGCCTCCACCCAGAATATCCAGCAGCTTATCTCCAACGCCCTGGCTGCCATCGACAGGGGCACAGAAGTAGTGAACAAAGCCGCCGAGTCCCTGGCCAGCACCTCCCAGAACACCCAGGTGGTGGATGCAGCCTTCCAGAAGATGAAAGAGCAGAGCGTCGCCCAGCAGCACAAGATGGAAGCCGTCAGCTCCCTCTCCCAGGACATCCTGGGGGTAGTCACGGACAACTCCGCCGTCTCCGAAGAATGCGCCGCCTCCAGTACGGAGCTTTCCAGTTTCTCCAACTCTCTGAAAGAAAGCATCGGCAAGTTCCGTACACGCTGATAGCCATACATGCGCTATGACGGCATTGTAAACAATACCAACTCATGCTAGAATAATAACAAAACATAAAAATCCCTCCGAGCAAAAGTGCCTAAGGCTAGTCTATGGCGCTGCGCCTGCCTTGCCCTTGGTGGCAGGGCACAGGGTGGCAGGGGAAACCCGGCCGCCTTCCGCATTTGAAAAGGAGCATGGGGCTTTCTTTCCTATGGACAAAATAGGGACTGTCCCTCTGCGTTTCAGTGGAGGGATAGTCCCTTTTGTGTTCTTAGAAGGAGGAATGACCCATGAAAAAACTTGCAGCCGCCTTGCTCGCAGCAGCTGCCCTGCTCAGCCTAGGCTGCGGCAGCGAACAGGCGGGAAAATCTGAGCGGGTACCGGACAACAAGGCCATTGAGCTCCATGTGGCAGCAGCCGCCAGCCTGACGGATGCCATGAAGGAAGCAGCGGAAGCCTACAAGGCAGAGCACCCGGAAGTGACCCTCACCTTCAACTTCGGCAGCAGCGGCGCCCTGCAGCAGGCCATTGAGAACGGCGGCGAGACAGACCTCTTCTTCTCCGCCGCCCAGAAACAGATGGATGCCCTGGAGAAGTCGGACAACCTGGCAGCAGGCACCCGCAAGGACCTGCTGGAAAATTCCGTGGTGCTGATCGTGCCCCGGGACAGCAAAATCGAGCTGGCTTCCTTTGCAGACCTCACCAGACCGGAACTGAAGCATATCGCCCTGGGGGAGCCCAAGGGAGTGCCCGTGGGACAGTATACGGAAGAAATCCTCACCAAGCTGAACATACTTGACCAGGTGAAGGAAAAGGCCGTCTACGGCTCTGACGTGCGGCAGGTGCTCTCCTGGGTGGCTGCCGGGGAAGCTGACTGCGGCGTGGTCTACGCCACAGATGCGGCCATTGACCCCAATGTAAAGGCAGCCGCCAAGGCCCCGAAGGGCAGCCACAAGCCCGTCATCTACCCCGCCGCCGTCATCAAGGGCACGAAGCATCCCGACGAGGCCAAGGCTTTCCTGGACTTCACCAGTTCCGATACGGCCAAGGCAATTTTTGAGAAGTACGGATTTGTATGCAAGTGATTTTGAGCGAAAATTATGGAACTATCAGTTTACCTGGAAAAAAAATTGCGGGACTTTACCCTGCAGACTGATTTCACCGTCAGAGATGAAGTCTTCGCCCTGCTGGGGGCCTCTGGCTGCGGCAAGAGCATGACCCTCAAGTGCATCGCAGGCATTGAAAAGCCTGACAAAGGCCGCATCGTGCTGGACGGGCAGGTCCTCTTTGACAGCGAGAAGGGCATAGACCTGCCACCGCAGAAGCGGCAAATGGGCTACCTCTTCCAGAACTACGCCCTCTTCCCCAATATGACCGTAGCGGAAAACCTGCGCTTTGTCATGAAGGAAGCTAGCGGAAATAAGGTGCTAGAACTCTTGCAGCGCTTCCAGCTGGAAGGACTGGAAAACGCCTATCCTGCCGCCCTCTCCGGGGGGCAGCAGCAGCGGGTGGCTTTCGCCCGCATCCTGGCTTCGGAGGCAAAGCTCCTGTTGCTGGACGAGCCCTTTTCAGCTTTGGACAGCTACCTCAAGTGGCAGCTGGAGACGGAGCTGATGGACATGCTGCCCGCCTACGGCGGCACAGCCATGCTGGTATCCCATGACCGGGGAGAGGTCTACCGGCTGGCAGACAAGATTGCCGTCATCAATCGGGGGCAGATGGAGCCTCCTGCGAAGAAGAAGGAACTCTTCCGCCACCCCAAAACCCTCTCAGCCACCCTGCTGACAGGCTGCAAGAATATCTCCGCCGCCCAGCGTGAGGACGGGAGCCATATCTACGCGGCAGACTGGAAACTGTCCCTGAAGACCTCAACAGAACCGCCCTCAGGGACAAAATACGCGGGCATACGGGCCCACTTCCTGGAGCCAAGGGAAGGGGCGGAAGGCGAGAATGTCTTTTCCATGGAAGTTGTGCGGGTGATAGAAGACACCTTCTCTTTCATAGTCATGATACGGCCTGCAGGCCAAGATGCCACCCCTATTCGCTGGGAACTTGAGAAAAAAGACTGGCAGCGGCTCTCAGGCAGGGAGTTATTCGTCTACTTCCCCCCCGAAGCCATCATGCTGCTGGAAAGCTAAGGAGGCAGGACACCATGGAATGGAGCCCCCTTATCGTCACGCTGGAAACAGCTGTCACTGCCACCTTCATCACCTTCTTCCTGGGGATTGGCCTTGCTTATGGCGTGGTGCGCCTGAGGCGGGGCCAGGGGCTGATGGACGCAGTGATCACCCTGCCCATGGTGCTGCCCCCCACGGTGGTGGGCTTTTTCCTGCTTCTGGCCTTCGGCAAGCGCAGCGCCATCGGCAGATTCCTGCTTCAGTTTGACATCACCCTGGTATTCACCTGGAAAGCAGCGGTCATCGCCGCCGTAGTGGTGTCCCTGCCTCTCATGTACCGCACAGCCCGAGGGGCCTTCGAGCAGCTGGACAGGAACATCATCTACGCCGCCCGCACCCTGGGGGTGTCCGAGTGGCGCATCTTCTGGCATATCCTCATTCCCAATGCCCGCCACGGCATCCTGGCAGGGCTGGTGCTGGCCTTCACCCGGGCCCTGGGAGAGTTCGGCGCCACCATCATGTTCGCCGGCAATATCCCCGGCCGCACCCAGACCATGTCCACTGCCATCTACGCCGCTGTCCAGGCCAATGATTATGATTTGGCAGGGAAGTGGGCTATGAGCCTGGTAGTGTTTTCATTGATATTTGTGTTGGCTATGAATATGTGGCTCAACAAAAAAACTGTTTAGGAGAACCTGCTGATGAAAGAAATCAAGACCACCGAAGCCGTAGGCCATATCCTTTGCCACGACCTCACCCAGATCATCAAGGGCGTCACCAAGGACGCCCGCTTCCGCAAGGGGCATATCGTCACTGAGGAAGATATCCCCGTGCTGCTTTCCATGGGCAAGGAACACCTCTTTGTCTGGGAAAATGACGGCACCATGCTCCATGAAGACGAGGCCGCTGAGATTCTCCGCAGCCTTGCACAGAACAAGGGCATGAACGCCTCTGCCCCCAAGGAAGGCAAAATCGAACTCACGGCAGAATATGACGGCGTGCTGGAAGTCGATGTCGAACGCCTGGACAACCTCAATGACCTGGATGACATCGCCATTGCCACCCTGCCCCAGCATATGCCAGTGAAAGCCGGTACGAAACTGGCAGGCATGAGGGTGATTCCTTTGGTCATTGCCAAAGAGAAAATGGAGCAAGCCAGGTCAGCAGCAGGCAGTACGCCCCTGCTGGAACTCCATCCTTACAAGCCAATGAAAGTGGGCGTAGTCACCACTGGCAGCGAAGTCTATAACGGGCTTATCAAAGACACCTTCACCCCTGTCATCGAAGCCAAGCTGGAAAAATTCGGCCTCAGGATGGACGAGCACCGCCTGTCCGATGACGGGATAGAATGCACCCTTGAGAAAATCCGGGAACTTATTGGCCTGGGCATGGAAATGATTATCTGCACCGGCGGCATGAGCGTTGATCCGGACGACAAGACACCGGCCGCCATCAAAGCCACTGGCGCCAAAATCATCACCTACGGCGCCCCGGTGCTGCCCGGTGCCATGTTCCTGCTCTCCTACTATGAAAGCGATGGTAGGAAAATCCCCATCCTGGGGCTGCCCGGCTGTGTCATGTACGCCGCCACCACTATCTTTGACATTGTGCTGCCCCGGCTGGCAGCGGGAATAGAAGTGACCAGGAAAGATATCCGCCAGCTGGGGGCAGGAGGACTTTGCCAGAATTGCCAGGTCTGCCACTATCCCAACTGCGGCTTTGGAAAGTGAGGAAGGGCCATGGAAGGAATCGAACTGGAACAGGCCGTGGAACTGTTGCTGGCCAAAGCAAATGTTCCTAAGAAAACGGAAGAAATCCCCCTGTCAGAGGCCTTAGGCCGCACCCTGGCTGAGGATATGCGGGCAGATTTCGACAATCCCCCCTTCGACCGTTCCCCCCTGGACGGCTATGCCATCATCGCTGCCGACACGGTTGATGCCACCAGGGAAAAACCTGCCCGCCTCCGCATTGTGGGCGAGGAATGCGCCGGGGATTTCTTTGCCGGTGCCATCAATTCCGGCGAAGCCCTGCGCATCATGACCGGCGGGGCCATGCCCCGGGGGACTGATGCGGTGATACGGCAGGAAGATGTGACAGTTGCGGACGGCATGCTGGAAGTGCCCTATCCCCTCAGGCACCATGAGAACTATTGCTTCGCAGGGGAAGATATCAAGCAGGGCACCCTGCTCATCAGGCAAGGGGAAGTGCTGGACGCCCCCCGCATCGGCGTGCTGGCCAGCCAGGGCAGGGCAAAAGTCAAAGTCTGCCGCCGCCCCCGCATTGTCCTGGGCGGCACGGGGGACGAACTGCTGCAGCCAGGAGAGCCGCTCTCCCCCGGCAAGATCTACAACAGCAACCTCTACCTGTTGGCTGCCCGCCTGCAGGAACTGGGGGCGGAGACGAGAATCCTGGGCATTATCCCCGATGACCCTGAAGAAGCTGCAGAAAAGCTGCGCTCCTGCCTTGACCGGGCTGACCTGCTGCTGACCACTGGCGGGGTCTCCGTAGGCAAGAAGGACGTCATGCACGAGGTCATCAAATTGCTCCCTGCCCAAAGGCTTTTCTGGGGAGTGCAGATGAAACCCGGCTATCCTATGCTGGCCTACGCAGCAGAGAACACCTTAGGCGTGGCTCTCTCCGGCAATCCCTTCGCCGCCTACACCACCTTCGAACTGATTGCCCGCCCCCTGATTGACAAGCTGGCAGGACGCACCCCCCGCCCCTTCCCCCGTGTCAGGGCTGCTCTGACAGACGCCTTCCCCAAAGCCAGCCACGGCAGGCGCTTTATCCGCGCCCACTACGAGATAGCCACAGGCACCGTCTCCATTCCCGGCCAGCACTCCTCCGGTTCCCTGTTCTCTGCCGTGGGCTGCAATGCACTAATTGATTTGCCGGCTGGGACGGGAAAACTCAAGGCGGGAGATAAGGTGGAAGTTCTATTGCTATGAGGTACCCTTATGTACGATAACTTAGGCAGGCGCATCGAATATGTGCGCATTTCCGTCACAGACCTCTGCAACCTTCGCTGCCGCTACTGCATGCCGGAGGAAGGCGTGCCCAAGCTGCGCCATGAGGACATACTCTCCTACGAGGAAATCCTGCGGCTGGTGCGCTGCTTCGCCAAACTTGGCGCCAGGAAAATCCGCCTGACGGGAGGCGAGCCACTGGTGCGGGCAGGCATCCTTGACTTGATAAAAGAAATCAAGTGCATCCCCGGCATAGAGATTGTGGTCCTCACCACCAATGGGGTGCTGCTGCCCCAGATGGCAGAAAAACTCAAGGCAGCGGGCCTTGATTATATCAATGTCAGCCTGGACACCCTGGACGAGACCGCCTTTTTCCGCCTCACCCGCCGCCGGGATCTGCCCGCTGTCAGGGAAGGCTTGAAGGCACTGAAAGAAGCGGGCTTCCGCCATACCAGGATCAACTGCGTCCCCCTGCGGGGCATGAACGAGGCAGATATCCCCAAACTGGCAGAACTGGCAAGAAACGAAGAAATAAATGTGCGTTTCATAGAGCTGATGCCCGTGGGCTGTGCCTATGAAGCAGGGCTGGAACGCATCCCCATGGCAGAAGTGCGGCAAATCCTGCAAAGCTCCTTCGGCACATTGCAGGAAGCCCAGGCCCGGGAAAGCCTCTGGGGACCTGCCGAGTATGTCAGGCCCGCAGGCTTCAAGGGCAAGATTGGCTTCATAGACGCCATGGAGCATAAATTCTGCTCTTCCTGCAACCGCCTGCGTCTCACCGCCGAAGGTTTCCTGAAGCTCTGCCTGCACAGTTCCGCAGGGCTGGATCTGCGGACACTTCTCCGCCATGGCATCACTGATGAAGATCTGATTGAAGCCATTGCCAATGCAGCCAGGAAAAAGCCGGCAGAGCATCTTTTCTCAGCCATTGAACAAAGGGAGCGGGACAGCCGCTATATGTATCAGGTAGGAGGCTAACATGAGCACAGGCAATATCAAGGCAATCTGCATGAGCGAAAAGAAGGGCACCATCAAGCGCCCTGTAGCAGAAGCATTATTTATCACGGAACACGGTATCAAGGGCGATGCCCACGCCGGCAGCTGGCATCGGCAAGTAAGCTTTCTGGCCCTTGAGGAAATAGAAGACTTCCGCCGCCGGGGCGGTGAGGTGGAATTCGGAGACTTTGGGGAAAATATCGTGGCAGAGGGCATTGCCTTCGACCAGCTGCCCGTGGGCACGCGGCTGAAGGCCGGAGACGTCTTCTTCGAGATTACCCAGATAGGCAAGAAATGCCACAGCCACTGCGAGATTTTCAAGCGGGTGGGCGACTGCATTATGCCGAGAAAAGGCGTTTTCGCCAGAGTGCTGCACGGAGGCAAACTGAAGGCAGGAGACACACTTGCCATCACCGAAGAAAAGCTTCCTCTGGAAGCAGCCGTCATCACCGCCAGCGACAAAGGCTCCAAGGGGGAGCGGGAGGACAAGAGCGGCGACAAGGCCGAAGCCATGCTGAAGGAAGCAGGCTATACCAAAGTCCACAGGATTATCCTGCCGGATGAACAGGAAGAACTGGCCGCCCAGCTGCGGGAATATGCAGATATGGGCATTGGTCTGATTCTCACCACAGGGGGCACCGGCTTCTCCCCCCGGGACGTAACCCCGGAAGCCACCCTGGAGGTCTGCGAACGCCTGGCCCCCGGCATTCCCGAAGCCATGCGGGCCCTGTCCCTGAAGATCACCCCCCGGGCCATGCTGAGCCGCGCCGCCGCCGGCATCCATAAAAGGAGCCTGATTGTCAACCTGCCCGGCAGCCCCAAGGCCGTAGAAGAATGCCTGGGGTTCATTCTCCCCAGCCTTGCCCACGGCATAGAAATCCTGCGGGGAGAGACAGGGGAATGTGCGAGGAAATAACGTATGAACCAAAATGACCTCTCACTCCTGATAATAGCCGGGGGCAAGAGTTCCCGGCTGGGCACTGACAAGCGGCAACTAAAACTTGGTGACTCCTCCCTGCTGGAACACACTCTCGCCCAGGGCAGGAAAGCCGGCTTCAAGGAAATCTTTCTCTGTGCCGAAGCCCCCTCACCCTTTCTCACGGAACTGGCAGGAAAATATAGGGTTGCCCTGCTCTTTGACGAGACGCAAGGGCTTGGTCCCGTGTCCGGCCTTGCCCGGGGGCTTGCTTCCATAACGAAATCATGGTCCCTGGCCATCGCAGGAGATATGCCTTTCCTGGACTTGGAAGAACTGTGCCGTTTCGGAGCCACTCTCCCAACCAGCGAACTTGCCCTTTTGCCTGTAGCCAAGGGCAGGCTTCAGCCCTTGGCAGCTTTCTATCACCAGAAAACTGCCACCTGTTTCCAAAGAGCCCTCCATGGTGACGTAAGGAAAATCCGGCAGGTGCTTGAATCCTTCCCCTGCAGCCAGCGGGAATATACAGGTTCCCCTTCCCATTTCTTCAATATCAACACCCCCGCCGACTGGCGGCTGGCACAAGGCAGGTTTGCCAATCTCAAACGCAAAGTACCTGTTATCGCCATCACCGCCCCCGCCTCCGGCACCGGCAAGACCACCTTCATAGAAAAACTCCTGCCCCGCCTCAGGGAAAGAGGCATAAGAGCAGGAGTGATCAAAAGCGACAGCCACGGCTTCAATCTGGATATGGAGGGCAAGGACAGTCACCGCTTCTCGCAGGCAGGGGCAGAGAGCGTAGCGGTGATATCCCCCCAGGGCTGGTTCATCACCCAAAAGACAGAGCAGCGAGCCGGCTTTGAAGCTGTTGCCCACAAGATGGAGGGCATCGACCTGCTCCTCACAGAGAGCCGCAGCCATGGCACCCTGCCCGCCCTTTCCCTCTGGCGGGGCAAGGGCACTCCCCTTGTGGGAGAAGATGTGGCAGCCATATTCACTTCTGAGCC
This sequence comes from Selenomonas sp. KH1T6, assembly GCF_900108415.1. Lineage (NCBI taxonomy): Bacteria > Bacillati > Bacillota > Negativicutes > Selenomonadales > Selenomonadaceae > Selenomonas > Selenomonas sp. KH1T6. Next base: position 32,937 of record NZ_FNWN01000002.1, on the reverse strand, counting down.
ACATGCAGAAGCAGCTGCGATTTACGAATACAATCTGAACGACATAGAAAAGGCGGTGGAATCATGTCTCTTTCTGATGGGACGATAGATGAACCAAAACTCAACCACTTCGATGCCAGCGGCCAGGCCCACATGGTGGATGTCAGCCCCAAGGCAGAAACCCTCAGGATTGCCACAGCCACGGGCAAGATAAAGGTCAGCCCCCAGGTTTACGAAGCCATCACCAGCGGCACTGCCAAGAAGGGCGATGTGCTGGGGGTAGCCCGGCTGGCAGGCATTATGGGAGCCAAGAAGACCTCCGACCTCATCCCCCTCTGCCACCCCCTGCCCCTCACCGCCGTCAGCGTAGACTTCACCCTGCTGCCGGAGGAATGTGCCGTGAAAGCTGCCGCCACCGCCAAAATCACCGGCCGTACCGGGGTGGAAATGGAAGCCCTCACCGCCGTCAGCACGGCGCTCCTCACCATCTACGATATGTGCAAGGCCCTGGACAAAAGCATGGAAATCACAGACATCCTACTGGAAGAAAAAAACGGCGGCAAAAGCGGCCATTACAAGCGCACATAGCAAACGGCAAATCCATGCCTGAAAAATTCCCAAGCATGGATTTGCCATTTTTGGTATAAATCTTGCCTAATAGCTGCCCCAGGCAGGAATTCCCACCGCCTTTAGTGAATATATGATGAGATATGTAAGACTTCAATTGCATTCGCATTCAGCAAGGAGGAATACACTATGGGACTTATCAAAGCTGTGACTGGCGCCGCTGGCGGCGTGCTGGCTGATCAATGGAAAGAATTCTTTTACTGTGACAGCCTGAGCGAGGACATTCTGGCTGCCAAGGGACAGAAACGCACAGGCAAACGCAGCAGCAACACGGACGGCAGCGACAATGTGATTTCCAACGGCTCAGTCATCACTGTGAACAGCGGCCAGTGCATGATGATCGTGGAGCAGGGCGAGATCATAGAAGTCTGCGCCGAGCCTGGCGAGTTCGTCTTCGACTCTGCCACTCAGCCCACCATCTTCGAAGGCAGCCTTGGTGACAGTGCCAAGAAGGTCTTTGACGAATTCCTGAACCGTGTCAAATTCGGCGGGGAAGCCTCCACGGATCAGCGGGTCTATTACTTCAATACCAAGGAAATCATGGGCAACAAGTACGGCACCCCCACCCCCATTCCCTTCCGGGTGGTGGACAGGAACGTGGGCCTGGACATTGACATTTCCCTCAGATGTTTCGGCGAGTACAGCTACCAGCTGAAGAATCCCCTGCTGTTCTACAAGAACGTCTGTGGCAATATAGAAGGCGTGTATTCCCGTGACAAAATCGACAGCCAGCTGAAATCCGAGCTCATGACAGCCCTGCAGCCTGCCATGGCCAAGATTGCAGCCCTGGGCATCCGCTACAGCGAACTGCCCGCCCACACCCAGGAGATTGCCGATGCCCTCAATGATGTGCTCAGCAAGAAATGGGGCGAACTGCGGGGCATTGAAATCGTCTCCTTCGGCGTCAGCAACGTGAGCATCAGCGAAGAAGACCAGCAGATGATCAAGGAGCTCCAGCGCAACGCCGCCTTCCGCAATCCCACCATGGCCGCAGCCCACATGGTAGGTTCCCAGGCTGCCGCCATGCAGGACGCTGCCAATAACGCAGGCGGCGCCGCCATCGGCTTCATGGGCATGAATATGGCGGCTGGAGCTGGCGGCGTCAGGGCCGAAGACCTTTACAAAATGGGCAATGCCCAGGCTCCTGCAGCCCCTGCCCAGCCTGCTGCCGGCGGCTGGGCCTGCGCCTGCGGCCACACAGGCAACACGGGCAAATTCTGCGCTGAGTGCGGCAAGCCCCGCCCCGAAAACACCAGCTGGACCTGCTCCTGCGGTGCTGTGAATACGGGCAAGTTCTGCGCCGAGTGCGGCAAGCCCAAACCTGCCGGGGACTGGACCTGCTCCTGCGGCACCGTGAACAAGGGCAAATTCTGTTCCAATTGCGGCAGCCCCAGACCGTAAGGAGGGGGCTCTATGGCAGAATCTGCGGTAAATTACAAATGCCCTAACTGCAGTGCCCCGCTCTCCTACCAGCCTGGCAAGGAAACCATCACTTGCGAATACTGCGGCACAGAGTTCCAGACGGAAACCATCGAGGAACTCTACCGTCAGGCAGAGGAAAGAGCCGCTGCCCTGGCCGACCTGGAGGACAAGAAATGGGAAACCCAACAGGCCGGCAGTGAGTGGAGCGAAGAAGACACTGCCAACCTGCGCAGCCTGGTTTGTTCCTCCTGCGGAGCGGAGATCGTGGCGGATATGAACACCATGTCCACCCAGTGTGCCTACTGTGGCAACCCCACCATGGTGCCCCAGAAGTTCTCTGGCACTCTCAGGCCGGATTACATCATCCCCTTCAAGAAAACCAAAGAGGAGGCTCTCGCCTCCCTGAAGGAATTCTACAAGGGCAAGCCTCTCCTGCCCTCGGGCTTTGACAGTGCCAACAAGCTGGAAAAAATCCAACCCATGTACGTGCCCTTCTGGCTCTTTGATGCCAAAGTCGATGCCCACGCCAGCTTCCATGCCACCACGGACAACACTTTCGAGACCAGTGATGAGATTGTCACTATCACCCGCCACTACGAGTGCAACCGAGCTGGAAAAATGAGCTTTGCAAACATTCCCGTAGACGGCAGCGAAAAGATGGACGATGACTACATGGAGAGCATCGAGCCTTTCGACTACAAGGAAATGGTGCCCTTCACCCAGACCTATATGACTGGCTTCCTGGCAGACAAGTACGATGTGGATGCAGATGCTTCTGTACCCAGGGCAGACAAGCGGGTAGAGGAAAGCGCTGTGGGGGTGCTGGCAGACACCGTCACAGGCTATGACTCCGTGAACTGCAATACCTCCTCCGTCTTCAAAGAGGAAGGCGCTGTGTCTTATGCCATGGCCCCGGTGTGGATACTCACCACGAAATACCAGGACCAGCCCTACACCTTCATGATGAACGGCCAGACAGGGAAAACCGTGGGCAGCCTGCCCATTGACAAGAAAAAATCCCTGCTCTACAGCCTGCTGATCTTTGCTCTAACCACGCCCCTGTTCTACTATATAGCCAAGTATCTCCTGACAGAAGTGCTGGCAGAATGAGGAGGCGTGAAGATGAAAAGACTTGCTAGAGTATCCGCTATGCTCTCTGCCCTCCTGCTCTGCCTCCTGTTGACCATGACGGCGGCCTTTGCCGCCTCTGTACAGGACGGAGCCAAGCTTCTCAAGGCAGAGCAGAAAGCAGCACTGGAGCAGAAAATCAAGCAGGTGGAAGATGCCCATCAAGTGAAAATCGGCATCGTCACCATGAAATCCCTGAAGGGGGCACCACCGGGCAAGACTGCCAACAGCATCCTTGATAAGCAGTATGCCGGCGGCAAGAACGGCAGCATCGTGCTGCTCCTGGCCATGGACAGCCGCGACTACCATGTATCCACGGACAGCGTCATGCGCACCATCATCACCGATGACGGCGGTTTCCCCCATCTGAAAGAAGCCTTCCTGCCCCATCTGAAGGACAATGACTTCTACGGTGCCTTTGATGCCTACGTAGACGGCACAGATGAAATGCTCGCCTACTACGAGCGGGAAGGGGAGCCTTACGACCCCTACAACGAATTCAGTCCCCTGGCCCTGGTCATAGCCATTGCCTTGGGCGTTCTTGCCGCCATTCTGGTCAATAGCGTCCTTGAAGGCATGATGAGCAACGTGGCCTACGCCCCCTCGGCAGATGCCTATCTGGAAGACGGCAGCGTAAGCCTCACGGAAAACAACGACACCTTCCTCTACACCACCGAAACCCGCCGCCCCAAGCCAAAGAAAAGCTCCGGCGGCGGTGGCGGCGGCAGCCACGGCGGCGGTGGAGGAAAGTTCTAATCTGTAAAGACACAAAAATGGACTCGTAGCAGAGTCCATTTTTTATGTCTTCCCTAGTTGTCAAAGGCCCATAGCTCATGTTTCAATCAATCGATGTCATTTCAATCATCAAACTCATCCGTAAAGCAATCACTCCACGCAGTTTCCAGAAAGTTTTTAAGGAGATTACGATACAACTTCTCACTTTCGGGATGTATCACAAATATATAACTGCGTTGAGTGCCACGATGAAAGGTAATGCCCTTTAGCATCGCATTGGGACATTGTTCCTGCATAATGTGCTTGGCCTTTTCCCATTGTACATTAGTACGTCTTCCTTTGTGACAGTAATAGACTACATCCTGGCCACGCTCATAATAATCAGCAACCTCAGAAGAATAGACGTACTTCATCGCATCTTTCCTTGCAGTGGGTATCCCTGCTCTCAAGCCATTGTCCGGATCTAAAAATACGAGATCATATTCTTCACAAACTGCGAGTGCTTCCCGATGCCACTGTTTACGCGTTGCCCGTTTTTCTGAAATAGTCAGTGTCGACACTACCGGCTCAACAATTTTATCGAAGTATCCTGCACCAGGAATCATACCAAGTGCCGCGAATTCGCAGACATCTATTTTGTTTTGAGCACTCATTCTCTTTAGCACATCAAACAAATTGGGATCGTATCTCCGATCCTTCTCTTTTGTGAGGTAGTCTCGAATATTCCCGTCATTGGATTGATCATCTTTTGTCAAGTACCAGTTAACGGCAACGGTTTCCCCATGTCCTGCCAAAAATCGCAACAATCCATATTTCCCATAGTCGCCGATATCTCCAAAATACTGATTTTTCATGTCTCAGGCTTCTTTCTTTGGGAATACAATATTAACATTACCGCCAATAGTGAATTCCCGCCTACACGGCGGTTAACGTTTCCCGAAAGGGAAACTCCTAACTGCACATTTTCTAAGCCGCCTACACAACGGTTAACTCCGCACAGCCTGGCCTAATGCGCTGCTGTCTTTTCTAAGCCGCCTACACGGCGGTTAACACAAGGCCCTATTCCTCCTGCTGTTTTACAGCTTTCTAAGCCGCCTACACGGCGGTTAACGAGAGCCTGATCAAGGGCATGTCCACGGTGCTTTTCTAAGCCGCCTACACGGCGGTTAACACCGACAAGCAGGCGGAGCAGGGTTATTCACTTTTCTAAGCCGCCTACACGGCGGTTAACCCCTTGACGACCCAGGCGTTATATTTTCATCTTTTCTAAGCCGCCTACACGGCGGTTAACGTGAAGGGAGGAATCTGTCATGTCGAGCAAATTTTCTAAGCCGCCTACACGGCGGTTAACGGCAGGACGGGGAGACCGAAAAGCCCGGGAAATTTCTAAGCCGCCTACACGGCGGTTAACATGATATCACTCCGGTACAGGTCTCCCTGCCATTTCTAAGCCGCCTACACGGCGGTTAACACCGCCACATTGGACATACACCACTTGAGTATTTTCTAAGCCGCCTACACGGCGGTTAACCTTTCCATACTTCGCCGCCAGTTCTGCGCCGTTTTCTAAGCCGCCTACACGGCGGTTAACGGCCCTGATTGGTGGCAATCATTTTTCCTGCTTTTCTAAGCCGCCTACACGGCGGTTAACATTTGGCATAGAGCCGGAGCATTTGCTCATACTTTCTAAGCCGCCTACACGGCGGTTAACATCAACGGCAGGGTCGAGGAAACCGTCACGAATTTCTAAGCCGCCTACACGGCGGTTAACACCGCAAGGGCAACCGTGCGGATATCAGTGCATTTCTAAGCCGCCTACACGGCGGTTAACGGTGCGCCGGTATTGGGCCTCCATGTCTTGATTTTCTAAGCCGCCTACACGGCGGTTAACCAATCACGATGTTCGCATTTGTCATTGCAATTTTTCTAAGCCGCCTACACGGCGGTTAACTGGTTTTCGCGGGAAACAGATGCACGGAGCATTTTCTAAGCCGCCTACACGGCGGTTAACTACCGCTCTAGCTCCTCCCGCTTTATGCGGAATTTCTAAGCCGCCTACACGGCGGTTAACGCCCACCTGGAACGTCGCTTCGTTTTTGTACGTTTCTAAGCCGCCTACACGGCGGTTAACCTTGTATGCGGATACACATGGCCTTCACCTGTTTTCTAAGCCGCCTACACGGCGGTTAACCTCCCCGTCCTTGATTTTCCTGATGGCCAGCATTTCTAAGCCGCCTACACGGCGGTTAACGCAGTCAGCGGCGAAGTCATTGAAATCATGCATTTCTAAGCCGCCTACACGGCGGTTAACCTGTAAAAACTGCTGCCTACTACCTTATCGCACCTGCTATCACAGCACTTTTCCCTATTTTACCCCAAATTCTGAGACCCTTCAAGAAGCCTTGATTTTACTGGCTTCTGAAGGCAATCCAAAAATTTGGGTCAAAACACAGGCACAGTAGACTGATTATCCAGCCCATAACTCCCGAACCCCATCGCGCTGACTTCATCCTTGTCTATTTTCTCTATAGACAAACGGTACTCATGCTTGTTGCTATCACTGCGAAGCACTACATAAGGTAGTTTTCTATGCACCTGCTCCGGGAAAATCTTGATAGCCTCCTCAAAAGAGATATTATGCCTCGTGGCATATCTTCTTGCTAGTTTAGCAGGATTCCCCTTACTATGGCGGCGCTTGAAAGTAGCCCATGTAACATGCTCAGGCACCTTGGCGATTCCCTTTACATGGACATAATCGCGATACCTGGCCACCTGTTGTTGCATATTCAGAGCTAGCAGTTCTTCTTTTGTCTCTGCAAAAATCCTTAGCTTATCCCCCAAGCCATCCAGGCTATAGTGAGGGAAGGAAACGCCAATGCGCCCCCTCTCCTCCTCCATCTTGTCTGACAAGGCAATATGAACCGACTGATACAACTTGCCCCATATATGATTTTCATTGACCTCCCCATCCGGCAGTATGGTCAACTCCTGATAATATTTCACCATAAATCAACCATCCTTCTTATCTTTCTTATCGCTCTCACCGAATACGCCACCGCGAATGAGAACTGCTACTACATAATGTTCCTCTTCATTCGTCAAAGGTTCATCTCCAAACATATATTTCTTAAACAAGGTATAAAAGTCCTGCTTACTGTTTGGCATGCGGAACGCCCGCCCCCTGGTAGTCACTGCGCCATAAACCTCAGCAGCCAGAACAGGCGAGTTTTCCTTGTCCGGATAGTCAGGATACCAATTATCAACAGTACGCAGCGCATTGCCGATTTTCTGGGAGTGCATGGCTGCGATGCTGTCTGACTGATACAGGATCTTGCTCTTGTCCTCCTTGCCTTTGCTAAACACCAGCTCCTCACTAGGATAAACTTCCTGGCCGAAGCCCACCTTGGCATAAGCCTTTACCTCAACATACAAATAGGGAGTCTCGCCAGACAGGGCTGAGGCAATCTTACCTGCCAACCTATCCAGATTCTCATCATATCTATCAAAATTGCGCAGAGAATAGTCATATGCTGAGAAGGTTGCCTCCAAATCATCAGCCTTCACATAAACTTCAACCTTCTCTGCCCCCAGACGATTGCGCCACAGGAAACGGCCATTAGCAATATTCGTAGCATAACGATGGGCCAACTCCCAGCATCCCGTTTTCTTTATGTACTCTTTAACCTTGGCGTAGTAATTGTCATTAAATGCCACATCATTACAAGCAATCGGAGTTTCTACGCCACTCAGGATCTTCAACGTGAACGTCAGCACTATTGTATCCTGATTAACTCCCAGCATACAGGCATCCACTGTCTGCAAATTTGCCTTGGTAATCCTCGCCTCAAATTTATCTTCAGTATCGGCTTTAGAATTCTCCTGCAAAGTGGAATCAGTACCGCGCACTGCTTTCTCAGTTATTTTAAGTGGCTCAGTATCATTGATATGATTATCATCCCAGACAGTACCATATAAATAGCCATCAGAAGGAACAAGTTTCTTTTCATAAGCCAGCAGAGAGGGAAGTTTCGTATTGTTAGATTCTTTCTTCTTAGCCATACCACATTTCTCCTTTTCTTATTGAACTGTCTGTTTGCAAAGATAAAGGCCATTGACCTCATCATAGTCATAACGCCACATCATTTCGTCAAGGGTATTGAATCTATGCGGCATCCTAAACTCTCCTACCGTAACTATCGGCTCAACAAAGTGATGCTCATAATCATAAGATCTTTGGCCCTCAAGTTTATCAGTAGGTCCGGACAAATCACAATAACCTACAGCTATAGGTACCAACCAACCCTTATCAATGAATTTGCTGCTTTCCCAACGCACTTTCTTCTTAGAATCTTCCTGCTCCTCGACAAACTTCTTATACACTACACGCTGAATATCCATTAAACAATCAAGCGCATCATGCTCCTCCGTCGGCTGTATAAGGTCCGTGCGCTCCTTCAGTATAGTACCACACATCAACCTGGCTCTTACCTTATACATAGACTTTTCATCTCTAACATAATGAACAGTTAAATTTTTCTCATCAAATTTTGTCCCAATATCTCCCCCAGCAGCTTTCATGCGCGGTATCCGTTCCTTTGTAGCCCTCAGCAACATCTTTTCATTCATGCCGTTCACGCCTTCAACTTCAATAAGAAGGCTAACACACATATGACATCTTGCTTCTTCAATGAATGAGGCAGACTTTATGCCACCATCGTTACCATCCAGCTTAGGCGGCTTGGCATAGCCAACAATATGTGTCCTATATGCGTCCAACCTATACGTTTGAAGTTCACATTCATGATACGATACTGCAATTCCGGTAAACCTAACCCCCTCCAGCTTGCTTTTGGTTCTGACATATCTCTCCAGTGCATACATGAAACCTGTCCATGCAGTCATAGCTGGCACCCCTATGGTGTAAGCTGAACTGGCCGCATTGGCATTATGGATCTTCATTTTAGAAACCAACAAATAAGTTTTATCCATCAGGCTCTCACCTCTAATCAACACAACCATCAGTCTGATTGAACAACCCTAAGGATTTTCTCTCTCAAATTATACAAAAACTTATCATCAAGTGTGATTTCTTTTCTATACTCAATTTTCCATGCTTCAACAAAAAATCCCCTCAACCTTTTGGCAAATTCCGATACAACTTCTTTCTGCCATTCATCGCTGTCATAACGTTCATCAATATATTTATCATCCAACCAGACAGCCTGTTCCCTGGGAAGCTTTCCCTTTTCACTCCAGCCTTGCGGCTCCGCACGCAACTCATACACAAATCTATATGTCTCATCGATAGCTTTGGACCAGTAATAGTCTAGTATCTCCCGATTCTGCTTATTTTCCCATGCAGTGTTATAATGCTTGCATATATGCTTATATATATCCTTGAAGGTGTTATTGAACCACACTTTTTCTTTAAAAAAATCTTTTTGAGGCAAAAATACTCTCTTATCAAATTTTGGTGGCATGGACAATAACATTTTTGCCTCCATGCCAGTCGTGCCTATAGACACATTTTGTGCATTTGCTCCACCTATTTTGGTGCTTACCATCCCATAGATATCACTGTATTCACCTATATCAGCATCTGGCTTCCGTGCCTCAAACTTCAAATCCCTCATTGCTCTTGCCCTGGTCGCCAATTCTTGAATAACGCAAGCAGGTTGCATGACTGACAGCAGGTGATCTGTATCTCCGACAGGAAAATACACTTGCCTAAGCTTATTCCCTATTGGCGCATGACTGTCAGGCTCCTTGAAAGCAAGCAGTTTTTCTTTGATTTCATCATAGGCAAGGCCAATAGATTCTATATCTTCCCGTAACATATCGTCACTATTGAGATGCTGATATACCGTCTTACCATCCTCTAGTTTCTTGGTAAGCAAACTGCTGGTTGCAGCATACGCGGCACTGCCATACATATCTACCTGGCAATTCACAGTCTTGGTCATCACGTAGTTAATATCAGCCACGCCATCCGTGGGCACACAATAATTAACCTGAAGTTCAGGGTCCGTGTATTTGCCGATATGCGAAGCCAACTCTATCTTGCATACATTATCGGCCAATCTCAGCAAACAGGCCCCCAAATCCTTATCCTTGCTTTTTACTTTCTTTGCAAGTTCATCCAGGAAAACACTCACCCTTACCCCTCCTCACCTAATAATTTCAACCATGCCATACTGATCAGAATATATGCGCCTGCGTTCCTTATCAGAAATAGTCAGAAGTCCCACTCTATAACTCCATTCTTTGCCAACCTCAATTGCGGTACCATAATCCCTTTCAAGCCAAAACTTCTCACTATCTTCAACTTCAGCATGAACGATGTCATAGGTTTCTTCAACCAGCATAAACTTCCCAGATTCTTCATCCATTTTTTTAAATCTGTACCTCCCCGCATCATCTTTTTCTAGATACAATTCGATATCTCTGTCCCCCTCACGGAAAGGATTCAAAGTCTGTGGCAAACCAGTCAGATACCAATACTCGTCCTGCCAGCCATGAATAAATGCAGCCCCCACATTGGAAAGATTGCGAAAATCGCTCAATACCTGGTGTTCCAAATCTATGAGCCGTCTCTTTGGTAACAACATTTCCTGCCTGCTGACTCTAGGTATGGCATCTACTCTCTCAGCCAGGCTATCAACGTCTACCAGTTGCTGCAAATCATGCGTCTTCAGGACATATTCTTCGCACTCAAAACCAGGCGATGTGTATGCTATCTTTTTTCCCTCCAAAGCCAACATATTATATTGCATTATACAGATATTACCTACAGCCTTTGCCTTGAAAGCACCTCTATGCCTGCGTATACGACCAGCCAACTGAATGAGCGAACGATATGAAGATGGCTCCAATATAGCCCAGTCAAAATCATGATCGCGGCCCACTTCTTCGATAGGTGTAGCTACGACAATAAAGAGAATATTATTTTCTTCTACTTCATCTATATGCTTACGCATAACGCTATCTGTGAAATCAATCTTCTCCGTATCCTGCCCCTTGCGCTTCAAGGCTCCATCAAGATATTTCTCCTGCAGCGTTCGCAAAAGCAGTGTCTGCCTGCTATGATATACCATAATCCTCGGTGCCATATTTTCTGGCCACGCAGCTGTCTCTACGAAATACCTGGCTACTTCCACACACAACCTGATATTAGCTGTCCTGACAAGACCAATTGATACCTTTTTATTGGTTTTCTTATCTATTACGAAGTAATTTGGATGAAGGGTGACCGCCGCTTCTTTCATACATTCGCAATATGCCTTTCGCCTCTCATCATCTGTTTTGCTAAAAATATCAGTGCAATCCTTTATCCAGGCCCATCTTTTCGGTGGCTGAGACAGAAGTTTCTTGCAATGGTGCTCAACATACGCAGCATGAGCCCTCCTGAAATCAACTTTTTTTTGGCTGTCCATCAACTTTACTTCAGTCATGAACTCATCACACCAAACGCAGTTGATATCATTGCTTGTGCCACAAAAACGAGCATATAGTTCCCGTCCACTTTTATAAGCAGAAAACAAGCCTTCTGCTAAATCAGGCGGTATAGTTGCAGATGACAATATCACATTGCGCCCCAGCATGCCAGCCAGATGTGTAAGCCTTGCTATAGCTACTAAATCACTGCCTGTGAAGTCATCTATCTCATCGATGACAATATCAGCCGTCATCATCCTCAGCGCAGGCAATATAAAGCGTCCACCACGAATGCTTTCCGTACCTGGCATAAGGTGATCAATAGTGGACACCAGCACAGGAGCATACAGCAATCTGCGATGCTTCTGACTTGCATCTTCATTATTCTTAGGAAAGAGCGCCGCCAAAACATCTTCATCTTGAGCAGTACCACCATCAATATCACCAGGCATAAGCTCATTCATGTTTGCAGTATCACTATTATCATCCCAGGCTTTCTCACAATCTTCTTTTCCGCCTTTCACCCTTTCATACAGTTCCTTGACTGTAGCAGAACCAATCAACACGGCCATATCATTTTCGTTCAGCCTTACACGACTGCGATATTCATCGCCGGTTTGCAGCGTAAGACTTCTAAGTCCCAGCAGAAGACTATATCTTAAGGACTCTCCATCTTGCGAGATAGCCATGGCAAGCTTGGCATTGGCAAAGGTTTTGCCGCAGCCTGTTCCTGCCATATTGACTACAAACCATCCGCCCCCGGCCTCAGACTTTGCTTTATTTTCACGCACAGCCTTCACTGCCAAATCCTGCCAGGCAAAAGCTGACAGTTTACTTTCTTGTTGGAGTTTTTCGACACTTCTTGCCCGTTTCATCCCAACCATGAGTTTCGGCAAGGTATTGGCTATCTGAACAGCCTGCCGGGAAACACGCACCAGATGTTCAGCAAGTTTTTGCTTCAGCTTCCTTTGACAGGTATTTGCATACAAAACCTGCCGTCCACCTTTCCACGCCTTGTCCGCCTCCTCTGACGAAACAGCGTAATCTGCCAGCATCAGGCAAATTCTCGCCTGCAATAAGAAGATTCTTGTGTTTTCAGCTTCCCATATCTCCAGAAGCTTATCTTGCTCATCCAGCACCGCTTGGCTGGCTTCCTTCAGCTCCTGCAGCCAAACTACTGAATCAAGCAGCAAGCCCTTGGAAAACATGGGCATTTTCACCTCATCAACTTTCTTATATCCCCATTCAGGCTCAATTATAGACAGTACCTCTTGAAAAGAATTGCCCTCAGCTTTCACGAAGCCAGCACAATCTTCTTTTTCCAGCGTCGGCATTCGATGATGGCACAGAATCAACCAGCAAATCATGCTGGCAATAGGTGGCATTTCACCTATCTCCTGAGCATAGTTTTTTTGTATTGCCGCAATAAGAGCCTTTTCATCAATTTTTCCTTCGGCAAGCTGCTGAAGCCAATCAGCATCGTTATCAGCAGCAGCACAAAGATTCTCCACCAGCTTGCAGCTAAGCCACTCGTGACGATAGCAATCTCTCGCTTTCTTCTTTCGCAGCGATTCCTGGAAAGCATCATTGGCTTTGCCCCAATCGTGCAGCAACGAGGTAAGTATCAGTATACCTGAAAGTAATTTCATATATTCCATCATGAACTTCCCTCTTAAATTTATTTATAGTTCAAACGGTGTATAAATATATCACCAATCAACACTTTTTAAGCCACCTCGCGGCGGTAACTATTTGTATCATTTCTTCTTTTTAGGGGCTTGCTGAACAAATGCGATAAAGCAATAGCCCAGCAGGATTCACCTGCCGGGCTATTCTTTATTATTCCAGCAGGGTATCTACACCTTGAATTTTGCTACTTCCTGCTCAAGTTCTCCTGCCATCCTGGCCAGCTGCTGGGTGTTGGTGTTCATTTCATGGACGGCAGCGGTCTGCTGCTCTGTGGCGGCGGAGACAGTTTCGGCGTTGGATACCACGCTGCGGCTCATCTGGCTGATATTGTCGATGGAATTGCGGCAGGTTTTGGCACTAGCGCCGGCCTCCTGGGAGTCGGCGGAAATCTTTTGGGAACGCTGGGCGATCTTGTCCACCAGGGTCACGATCTGGTCGAAGACCTGGCCGGTTTCCTCCACGCTTTTCTGGGTGGAGGTGAGCTGGGCGGTGCCGTCATGCATGCTGCTTACGGCCTGCTCTGTCTCGTGCTGGATCTGGGTGATGAGGGAGGCGATGCGGCTGGCGGCTTCTTCGGACTGGGCTGCCAGTTTCCTGATTTCCTCTGCCACTACGGCAAAGCCCCGTCCTGCCTCTCCTGCCCTGGCGGCTTCGATGGCAGCATTCAACGCCAGCAGGTTGGTCTGCTCGGCGATGCCGGAGATGTCATCGGTGATCTTGCCGATGGTGTCGGAACGCTCTCCCAGGCTGTCAACCACCCTGGCAGATTCGCCAACCACTTCGCTGAGGCGGGCCATATCCTTGACGGTGCGGTCTACGACCTCGGCCCCCTTTTGGGCTTCGTCCGTGGCCTGCTTGGTCTCTACCGCAGCCCGGCGGGCGTTGTGGGCCATGGTCTCTATGCGGGTGAGCAGGTTTTCCATGGCATCAGTAGCCTCGGTGATGGCGGTGAGCTGAGTGTTGGTGGCGTGGGCCACATCGGTGATAGATTCGGCCACCTGCTGGCTGGCGGTGGCGGATTGGGCGGTCATTTCATTCAGCTGAGCAGCATCAGAGGATACCTGCTGGGCAGAGCTGCGGATGGCATCCAAAAGCTTTCTCATGCTGCCTCCCATCACTCCCAGCACTTCCACCATCTGGCCGATTTCATCCTGCCGGCTTGCAAATTCCGGATTGATGGGTTCCTGGCGATAATCTCCTTGGGCAAACTTCTGCAGGCGTCCGGTGACAAAGGAGATGGGGCCGCTGAAGCCGCCTGCCAGCTTGATGCCAAAGAGCACCATCAGGGCGGAAATCACCAGCATGATAACGGCGGCCATGGCAATCCTGCTGTAGAGGGCAGAGTCATTTTCTGCCACATAGGCGGCTGCCGCCTCGTCTATGTAGTCAATCCAGGAGCCGGTGCAGATGATCCAGCCATAGGGCTTGAATTCCATGGAATAGCCCCGCTTGGGCAGATCAGTGCTCTCGCCGGGCTTGGGGAAGGCGAAGTTGGAGTAGCCGCCCCCCTCCTGCTGGGCTGCCTTGAAGATTTCCTGCATATAGAGGACACCGTTGCTGTCCTTGTCATTGAGTCGCATCTTGCCTTCGACTTTGGAGCCCAAAGTAGCGTGGGCCACGCAGATGCCGGTGGCTTTCTCATCGGCAAAGAAGTAGCCCTTGCCGTCATCGTAGCGCAGGGCCCTGATGGTAGCCAGAGCCAGTTCCTTGCCTTGGGCTTCGGTGATCTTGCCCTGCTGCTGCTGCGAGTAGATGCCGTTCAGGGAGGATACCAGAGCTTCTGTCTGCAGCTTGATTTCCCTGTCGTAGTGTTCCTCCAGGTTTTTCCTGTAGGCGATATTTTCCTCTTTGTTTTCCTGGATAGTGCTGAAGATGAAGTATGAGCCTACTGTCAGAGTGGCCAGGACACCGATGGCCACAAACATGGCCGTCAGCCGTCCTTTCACAGAGTTCATAAAAAACATACACATTCCCTCCTACGAAATAGCTATTGCCTTTCTTTCTACATGAGAAGGGGTTTTCCCTTTTTTATCTTGCTGGCTTCATCAAAATGAGGCAGCAGAAGTTTTGATTCGTTTTGCTGGGCGCATAGAAAAAGCCCGGCTGGGTTATCCCCTGCCGGGCCAATTTCAAATAGACAGCGTCAATGTATTGAAGCCGTGATAGCTGCGATAGAAAAGATTGGCTGCATGGCTTTTGACCATGTGCAGGCCCAAGCCGCGGGTGTCACGGGCGGCCTCTGCCATGCCCTGTGGCTTACGAGCCAGGGCTTCCCGGGCCAGCTGGAAGGGGTCGAACTCCTCCCCATTATCACGGAAATGGAGCTCGAATATGCCATCTTCCCTGGCAATCAGGGTGAGCTGCACCTGCACTGCCTGCCCCCCAAAGCGGCTGCTTTCCTCCTCGCAGATTTCCTCCAGGGCCAGACGCAGGAGGTAGCGTTTCTTCTCATCAGCCCCCCAGCGGGCGGCGAAATCCTCCATGGCCTCCAGCTGCTCAGTCACAGCCTCCGCATGGCCCAGGAAGGAGGCGCTGTAGACCCGCTCGTCAGAGATGGACCTGCGCTCCCCCCGGCGCCGGTGGTAAAACCAGAGCACCGCCAGCGTCACCAGCTCCCCCAGAGGATAGACGAACCAGAAGACATAGAAGCCCCCCTCCGCCAGCAGGAAAAGCAGGGGCAGGCTGGCCCCCAGACGCCGCATGAAGACCACCAGGAAAGCCCCTTTCTCATCCTCCTCGGACTGGAGATAATTCTGCAGCAGCAGGCATACCCCCATGAAGATGGTGCCGATGCAGAAGACCCTGGCCGCATAGTAGGCCTTGCCCACCTCCCCGATATCCTCCATGCCAAAGAGCAGATCCAGGATCTGGGGATAAACCACGACCCCCAAAGTAGCCAGGACGCCCAAAACCAGTGAATATATCAGGCAGTAGCGGAAGACTCTGTGCAGCTCGGTGAAATTGCACTCGGCAAAGAAGGTGGAAAAGAGGGGCTGGGCCGTCTTGCCGATAAACTCGTAGATGAAGATGAAAAGCAATGAGAGGTTTTCGATGATGTTGAACACCGCCACCCCTTCGGTGCCTGCCAAATCCATCATGAGGTGGATGGCCACCAGGGTGAAGAGGGCATCGAAGATGTACTCAGAGGAAGTGGCAAAGCCCAGCCGCATAGCCTTGAAAGCCTCCCCGAAGGAGGCAGCCCTGCCCAGCACCCGCAGCTGCCCCCTGCCCAGGCAGAGATAGCCCATGGCAATGGCAAAAGTCCCTGCATTGGCAATGAAGAAGCCGAAGCTGCAGCCGGCAATGCCCCAGTCAAAGACCAGCAGGAGCAGGGCGCTGACAGCCAGATTGGCCACGCCGCTGACAGTCTGCAGGGTGATGGCCAGGGTGTCGGCATCGTCATTCCTCAGGTAGGTGGTCACCAGCTCCATGAGAATCTCAAAGGGAATCCCCAACAGTATGTAAGAGATATAGCTCTTGGCCAGCCGATAGACTTCGCCGTCCTCAGGAGAGGTTCCCAGTGCCGCCAGCACCCCATCTTCCAGCAGCAGACCTCCGGCCGCCACCCCAAAGCCGATGGCGGCAGCCAGCCGCAGGAAGAAGCGGAAGATGGAAAGGGCCTCCTCCTTTCGCCCCTCGTTCATGAGATTGGCATAAATCACTGCCCCTCCCATGGACAGGCCAAAGACAAAGAAAGCAGCCAGCAGGAAGAGCGGCGAAGCGAAGCCTACGGCAGCCAGCCCCTCCGTGCCGATGGCATGCCCCACCAAAATAGTGTGGCCCATTTCCGCCAAAGCCAGGCCAATCCCCGCCAGGGGGGCAGGTAACACCGCCCCCATAAACATCCTGCGGGTAAAATAAGCATGATCCACTTTTTCCTTCAAACTCAAGGGACAACCTCCTTGTCAGCCCAGCTCCTTCAAGATATCTGATGGCTTCTTCCCGGCCACCAGGTCCTGGATGACCCTGGCGTAGTTTTGCAGGAAGTTCTCTACAAATTTCTCGCTGTACTCCTTGGTATTGTAAGTCAGGTTCACATAGAAATCGTCGCTGCGGCGGTGGACGAAGAAGTCGAAATTCTCCTCCTCAAAGTCCTCTATTTCCTCATATTCCGCCCGGCCCCCGCAGAAGTCGAAGCCCGTGTCCATGTCCTCCCCCTGGTAGGAGAAAGCCACGATGAGGGGCACCGGATCACCTTCATAGAGGGCGTGACGACGGCAGAGCAGGACATTTTCCTGGGTCTGCCGGACAAAATCCCCCGCCCCTATGTTTTCATCCCAGCTCACGCAAAGAGGATAGTGACGGTAGATGGCTCCCATGGTGCGCTCAAAGCGGATGTCATCACGGCCATTGTAGATGGTGAGCACCACCCCGGCCTGCTCCCCGTTGTTGCGGCCCTGCAGCAGGCCGAAGGCGGCAGCGGTCAAAGTGCCGTCCGTGATGCCCTGGGCCTTGGTGAAAGCATCCACCGCTGCCAGGTCCACATGGACGGGCACGAAGATATCCTTGGTTTCGTTCTCCCCCTTGGGGTCCAGGTCTCCTGGCATTTCGCTGAGACGGCTGGTGAAGGAGCGGACAAAATCATGGTTCCACTGCTGTTCCTTTTTATAAGCCTCGGTGCCCAGCTTTGCCTCTATCTCGTCGTAGTAGTCAAAGATGCTGTACTCCTCAGGCTGAACCTCTTCACCACGGTAAGCGGCATCTATATCCTGCAGGAAAATCTCAATGGAATCCCCATCGATGATAGGATGGAGGATGTCAAAGTAGAACACCTTGGCAAGGCTTCCATCCTCCTCCCTGATGGCAAAGAGGCGCATGACGAACATGCGGGTATCGGGCTTATTTATGCTCTGCCGCAGCTTGTGCTTCAGGGCCTCATACTCAGCCCGGGTCAACTCCTCAACGGCGGGACGCAAACCCTGCAGGTCACCCTGCTTCCAGCGTAGCTTCTCTCCCTCCGCTGTCAGTCTGGCATCCACCGCTGGATGTGCCAGCAGCACCTTTTCGATAGCCACTGCCAACTGTTGCAAATCAGTGACAGCAGACAGGGTTACATAGGCATCACAGTGAAGGCCGTAGCCCTCCTCCAGAGAATTGCCCCAATCGTAATGCAGTTCCTGCAGGGGGCCGAAGAAGTGGCTTTCCTTCTTCTCCCCGGCTGCCTGCTGGCTGCGCTCCGCCAGCAGGGTGGCAATGCCTGCGGGGGTCTTGCCCTCATAGATAAGGTTGAAATTCAGCTTCAGCTCCCGGCACTCGGACAGGAGCCGCACAATGCTCAGACTGTCGCCCCCTGCCTGGAAGAAGTCCTCCTCAGCGCTGGCCCGTTCCAGCCCCAGGGCGGCGGCAAAGCCCCTGCACAGCTCCGATTCAGTGTCGTTCTTAGGGGCCACATACTCCTCAGATACGCCCCTCAATTCCGGCACAGGCAGGGCTTTCTTGTTCAGCTTGCCATTCTGGTTCCGGGGGATGGCATCCAGCTGCACAATGGCTGCAGGTACCATGTAGGGAGGCTTGCGCTCCCGGATGAAATCTGCCAGCGCCTCCTGGTCAATGGGCTCCCGGGACACCACATAGGCGGCAATGAACTTGCCTCCTGCGGGATTGTCCCAGGCTGCCACGGCGGCATTTTCCACCTGGGGGAAGTCGTGTATGACTCCCTCCACCTCGGAAAGCTCCACCCGGAAGCCCCTGATCTTCACCAGGCCGTCCCGGCGGCCCACGAACTGGATATTGCCGTCAGTCAGATAGCGCACGATGTCCCCGGTGCGATAGGCGACAGCATAGTCAGGGTCAGTGGAGAAAGGATTGGGCACGAAGACCTCTCTTGTCTTTTCCGGGCGGTTCAGGTAGCCTCCCGCCACCTGGGGCCCGGCTATCCAAAGCTCTCCCAAAGCCCCCGGGGGCACCCGGCGGCCATAACCATCCACAATGTAGATATCGGTATTGTCATTTGGGGTGCCAATGGGCACATCGGCCTCGTATTTGGTCATATTGTAGCAGGTAACGGATACGGTGGCCTCCGTGGGGCCGTATTCATTGGCCAAGATATAGGGATAGACCGGCTGGAAAGACACCAGCTTCTCCCCGCCTCCCACAATGTAGCGGAGGCTGGGGCAGTCCATGGTCAGGGCAAATTGCCGCCCCACCTGGCTGGGCATATCAGAAATGGAAATGTTGTGGCGCCGGATCAGCTCTGCCAGAGCAGGCAGGTCCAGTTTCTTTTCTTCAGGAACTATCACCACAGCGCCTCCCACCGTCAGGATGGGATACATATCTGCCAGGGAGCCGTCAAAGCCATAGCTATTGTAGCAGCTGACCTTGGTCTCCGGCGTGGGAGCAAAGTACCTGCGATACCAGGCAGCATAGCACATGATATTGCTGTGCAGGAGACGCACTCCTTTGGGCACGCCAGTGGTGCCGGAAGTGTAGATGAGGATGAAAAGGTCATCAGGCACAGGTGCCTCCAGCCCCTTGATTTCTTCCTCCGTGGCCCGTGGCAGGCTGGCCATCTCGGAAATAGCCAGCACCAGACCCTTGTAGTCAGGGAAATTCTCCAGCCTTGGCTTCAGCTCATCAGCCACTATGATGAGCTTTACCTCTGCATCCTTAGCCATGAAGGACAGGCGTTCATCGGGATAGTTGGGATCCAGTGGCTCATAGGCGCAGCCTGCCTTCAGCACTCCCAGGGAGGCTATGACCATGTACTCGGACCGGGGAATGAAGACCGCCACCCGGTCTCCCCTTCCCAGCCCCTGCCGGGCAAGATATGCTGCCAGCCTGTCAGTCAAATCCTCCACCTGGGCATATGTATAGGCCCGCTCCTCGTAGATGACCGCCGTATGCTCCGGGTACTCTGCCGCCCGCTGACGGAAAAGCTCCACTATGGTGGTCTGGCGGTCATATTCCCGGGCATTGTCATTGAAGGCATCAAGTCTCTGCCTGGTCTCTGCCGAAGCAACCAGCACCTTGCTCAGGGACTGTGCCCCTCGCAGGCTCTGGAGGATTTCCCTCCAGGCCAGGAGCAGTTCCCGGATGAGGGCCTGGCTGTACCTGCCCTCATCATAGCAGATAGAGAGCTCGCCCCCGCCAGCGCAGAAGCCCAGGGCATATCTGTCACCCGGTACCCAGCCGCGCTCCGCCTCAAGGCAGAGAACCATCCCCCTGCCCGGCTCCCAACCCAAAAGTTCCGCTATTTCCTCCTCCTGCCAGGCAAAGTTCCCTGCTTCCTCCAGCCAGCCTTGCACCTGTGAGATGAATTCCTCGGGGGAATCCTCCCCCTGCCAGCTGAGCCGCACCGGCCTGAGGCACTCTCCCTGCTGCAGGAGGAACGCGCCCTCCTGCAGCCCTCCGTAGAGCCCCAGCAAAAGCAGCAGGCTCGCCGACAATTCTGCAGCTTCCACCTCCACAGCCAGGTCCAGGGCTTGCCTCTCCCACTTCCCCGGCTCCCTGCCATCGGGCAGGGGCAGGCACTCTGGGCTTTCCTCGGACAGATACCTGTCACACCATGCTTCTTTATTCATGCTTCAAAACCTCTCCTCACAGCAGTTCTGCCAGCTTCCGTTCACTATTCTGCAGGGCCACGGCCATTTTTTCCACCTGGCTGGTGAAGTTCTCCATGGCCTTGCGGGAATAGCAGTTCGGATCATAGTCCAGCACCAGAGAATAGGTACCGTCATCATGGGCATTCAGCTCAATATCAAGAGTATTTTCCGCCGCGGAGATTTCGTTGGCTGGCATCTCCTCAATGACAGCCTGGGTATCACCCAGCTTCATGCCGCCCCGGCGCCCCATACTGCCCTTCTGAAGGATAAAGCAAGCACAGCCTGTTTCCATGCCTTCTTCGTAAACCTTATCCAGCCCCTTCCTGTACTGGACAGCCTCAACTATACGGGCCTCCAACCGAGGCAGGAACTGCCCCACGGTCATCTCCCCATCAAAATCCCAGCGCAAGGGGAACTGATCCAGCATCAAGCCCATGAGGCGCCGCTCAGACGAGGTGGCCCGACCATTGTGGACCCAGCTGATGATAGCCTCCCTGCGCCCGGCTGACATGGCAATAGCCAGCATTGCGGCCGCCATGAAAAAAGTGTTCTCATTGAAATCACGGCCCTTGAAAAACTCTTTCTCTATCCCCTTGAGGGGCGTTTCCATCTCATGGTCCGGCCCCGCTTCCCCATTACCTCCATCCATAGGTGGCAAGTGCCTTTCCTTATCAAAACCGGCCAGCATAGCCTGCCAGTAAGCCCGCCCCTTCGTCAGCTCCTCCTCAGGCAGTTCTGCCTCCTCCTTGACATAGTCAGCATAGCTGGCAGGCTGGCGCTTGGCGGCTGCGGCCTCGTTGCCGTGGACATAGCGCTTCTCCAGCTCCCTCCAGAAGAGCAGGGCGATGGCCGCCCCGTCCATGATGGCATGGTAAAAGTCCAAATAGAGATACTTGGACTCAGGTGTCTTTATGATATTGACCCTGTATAGAGGCCGATCAATGAGGTCATAGGGCTGTCTGAGCTCCTGCTTGCGCTCCTCCAGTCCCTCTTCCGACAGGCTTTCCACATAAACCTTCGCCACCTCCCCGTCAAAGCGCTGGCAAAGTTCTCCTGTATCAGGATGGAACACCAGACGACAGCGGAAGATGTCATAAGACTCCAAAAGACCGTTCACCGCTGCCGCCAACCGTTCCAAATCCACAGCAGGATCCAGCCGCACCAAAGCGCCGGCATTCATCATGGTAGACTTGGCCCGACGGAAATGGGTATCCGTCATCCAGCGCTGGATGGGACGCAGGGGATAATAAGCCCTGGTGGCAGAAGCCGGCTCCTCCCCCTCCCGAACGATGTGAATGAAGCGGGAGAAGTTGGTCATCTCAAAGACCTCCATCACAGCCTCCTGGGGGTAGAGCACCGTGAAGCTGCCTTCCTGGCTTTCCATGACCTTGGCTGCCTGCAGCAGGGAACGCAATCCCGCCGAAGAAAGATAGGTGACCCCGGAAATATCCAGCAGGAGTTCCTTCACCCCTTCCGTTGCCAGCAAGAATTCCTTATCAAAGACGTCCA
Organism: Selenomonas sp. KH1T6; assembly: GCF_900108415.1. Taxonomy (NCBI): domain Bacteria; kingdom Bacillati; phylum Bacillota; class Negativicutes; order Selenomonadales; family Selenomonadaceae; genus Selenomonas; species Selenomonas sp. KH1T6. Next base: position 10,873 of record NZ_FNWN01000002.1, on the reverse strand, counting down.
TGGCCAGCTTGTTGAACTCTCCTGTCAAAAACATAGTCAGGCGCTCTCCCTGACGTTCCTGCCTTATTGCAAAATCCATGATGACTCCTCCTGTTTAAGCGTTTTCCAACTCTTCCGCCGACGAGTAGATATTAACAAACATATCCAACCTGGCCATTTCCAAAATCTCCTTCACCATGCCCTCAGGAGATACCACCGCAAAGGACTTTTCCACCTGTTTGGCTCCACCGGCCAGCTTCAGAATGGTCCTGATGCCGGCACTGGAAAGATATGACAAAGCTGACAGGTCAAGAGCCAGTTTCTGGCAAGCTGCAAGGTGCTTTTCTCCTTCTGCCGCCGTTTCCTCCGCAGTGGTACGGTCCAGCCGGCCTCGCAACTGCAAAAACAGCCAGCCGTTTATTTCTTTGCTGCTGTAGCTGATAGGTAAATCAGACATATTTCCTCCTAATTCTCATCCTTTTTGCCATAAGCCAGCGCCAGCATGGTGATATCGTCTGACTGACTGGCCTCGCCCACAAAGGAGGACACGGCCTCCAGGACCATCCCTATCTGCTCTCCGGCTCCCTGGACGGACTTTGCCGAGAGGGTCTCCTGCAGCCGCCGCTCTCCAAAGAAGCCTCCCGCTGAGTCCATAGCCTCCGTCACCCCGTCGGTATAGAGGAAGAGAGAGTCCCCAGGCTGCAGGGTCAATTTCTCGGCCACAAAGGTCATGCCTCCCCGCACCCCCAATATGGGATTCTTTGCTTTGGGCAGATACTCAGCTCTGCCCCTCCTGCAGAGAAGGGGCGGATTGTGGCCTGCATTAACATAGGTAAAACTCCCCGAGGGCAAGTGCAGTATCCCTATGAAAGCCGTCACGAACATAAAAGCGGTGTTGCTCTGAACCAAAGCATCATTGGCCTCTGCCACCGCCCTGGCCAAATCCTTTTCCTCCCGCCTCAAGAGCACCTGATCCTTCAGCAATGTCTTGGCCATAACCATGAAGAGGGCTGCAGGCACACCCTTGTCCGATACATCAGCCACAGTAACGGCCAAAAGGTCCTCATCCAGGAAGTAGAAATCATAGAGATCTCCTCCCACTTCCTTGGCAGGCTCCATGAAGGCGCTGAGACCAAAATTCCCTGTCTGGACAGACGGCTTCAATGGCGCAGGCAATAGCCCAGCCTGAATCCTGGCCGCCACCTCCAGCTCAGTCCTTGCTCTCTCTTCCTTGGCCGCAGCTTGAGAAAGCCTTTGGACATGGTCTTTCAGATTTTCCGTCATCTCATTGAAGCAGATGGCCAGTTCCTCCACCTCGTTGCCGGTGTGGATTTCCAGCTTCTTGTCCAGATTGCCATCCGCTATCTCCTGCACCCCCTCCGCCAGAGCGCGGATAGGACGGAGGATACGGTCAGCCAGAGCGCCGCTGGTGAAAAAGGCTGCCAATGCCAGCAGGCCAAGCAGCAACAAGACTTTTCCCGCCATCCAGGCAAAATCCTGATTGAGCGTGTCGTAGAAATCCTTCATCTCCTCATGAACCAGGGCCGTCACTTCCTGGGCCGGCGCCAGGACCTCATCCCGACCAATGAGAGCCCCAAAGCTCCAGCCTACAATATGCATGGGAGCAAAAGCCAGATAGTATTCCTGCCCATCTACCAGCACCTTCACCACATCGCTCTCCCCGGCAGTCATGCGCCGGGCGGCTTCTGCCAAAGTAGGCTCAGAGTTCTCCCGCAGGTCTGCCCCCTGAAGATTAGGAGCCAGCAGCCCCTCGCCCTCAGAGGACAGCACCACTCGCCCCTTGCCATTCAGGCAGAAACTGATGCCAGTCCTGCCAATGGAGACCTGCTTGACCTGGCTCTGCAAATCCTCGACGCTGCCGTTGATGCCTATCACACCGGCAAAACCTTCCTCATCGTAGTAAGGAGTGGCAAAACTCAGCGCCAGAAAGCCCTCCTCGCCCATGAAGACATCCGTAAAGACGTTTCCCCCCTTGGCTTGGGCTGCCTGGTACCAAGGACGTTGCCTGGCATCGTATTTCTCCAGGAATGCCGTCCTGGCCTCCGGCGAAGGATAGATACTCTGCCCCGGTTCCCCTGGGAGGACGTCCACGCAGATGGAATACCCCTTGCGGGAAGCAACGACAAGCGAGGTGCGGCACCCCATATATGACTTGGCCATGGGTACCAGCATATCCGCGAAATTAGCGGCCCGGCTAATCTCTGCCGCCAAATCCGCTCCCACTCCCTCAGCTGCCAACTGAGGGCTGTAATGGAGATAGGCCGTACCGGAAGCAATATCTGCCACCTCTCTGTCATTGACCAGCTTCCCTTCCCCATATTTATCCCGGGACTGCATCATCATGGTCATACTGTCAGCCAGGAGCTCCGCATCGGCGCTATTAACTGCCAATTCCCTGTCAATATGGGCTGCCTCATTCTCCACCGCTGACTTCAGCCAGGCTCTGGTACGCTTCTTGGCCGTGTTTCCCACAGACTCTGCCACTACTTCCTCTATGTCCCGGCCTTCATCTTCCAAAGATTCCTGCAAGCCATGCATAGAATAGCCAAACAGCATGAGAGTTGCCACAAAGGTGCCAATGCCGCAAGCCAGCACCAAAAACAACACCTGCCGCCTGATGCTGGCCCGGCTATATTCAGTCATCCGTCGAAGCCAGGTCCTTATCTCCTTCACGCTCTAGATTCTCCCCTTCACTTTTCTATCAGCAAACAAATCTATCTGGCAAATATTCTCCTTGCTTATGGCAAATTCCTGCCCCCGGCAGGGGGAACCTGAAAGAAGATTCATCAGTATAGCTATCTTTTTGAAAATATGCTATGCTTGAGCCATAAAAAGATGTCTGAGCCAGGCAAAAAACAAGGAAAGGAGCCGTGAAAATGAAGGATTTGAACAGAAAACTGCCCATAGGGGTGCAGAGCTTCGATATTTTGCGACAGGAAAACTTCCTGTATGTTGACAAGACAAGCTACATATATGATTTGGCACATTCCGGACGGCAATACTTCCTCAGCCGCCCCCGTCGTTTCGGCAAGAGCCTGTTCCTCTCCACCCTGGCGGCTTATTGGGAGGGAAAGAAAGAACTCTTTGCGGGACTCTCCATTGAGAAAATGGAAGAAGGCAACGAAAACGCCTTTCAGCCCTATCCCGTATTTTACTTTGACTTCAACGGGGAGAACTATCAGCAGGATACGGCCCTGGAGGATGCTTTGGACAAAATGCTGCAGAAATGGGAGGCCCTGTATGACTGTGTCCCCCAAGGCTCCCTGAGCGCCCGCTTCCAGACCCTGCTTATGAAAGCTAAAGCAGAAACCGGTAAAAAATGCGTGGTGCTGGTGGACGAATATGATAAACCTCTCCTAGAGGTACTTGAAAACAAGGAACGCGAAGAGCATAACAAAGCAGTATTCAAAGGCTTCTTCGGCACTCTGAAAAGTTACGATGCCTATCTGCAGTTCGTCTTCATCACCGGGGTCACGAAATTCAGCAAGGTCAGCATTTTCAGTGATCTGAACCAGCTAGAGGACATTTCCTTTGATGAGGAATACAGCGCCATCTGCGGGCTGACCCAGGAAGAAATAGAGCAGAATTTCCAGCCAGAACTGAAACAGCTGGCTGAAAAGCACAAGCTGACAGAAGAAGTTGCCTTGCAGAAACTGGCCGCCATGTACGACGGCTACCACTTCTTCCCCGGCTGCCCCGGCCTTTACAATCCCTTCAGTCTGCTAAATGCCCTCAAGAAACGGCAGTTCAAAGCCTTCTGGTTCTCCACCGGCACCCCCACCTTCCTGGTAAAACGGGTGCAGGAAGCCCGGCTGAATGCCAATCGCTTCACGGACAAGACTCTTTGCGCCGATATGGACGCTCTGACAGACTACCGCTACGAAAATCCCGACCCCGTCCCCCTGCTCTACCAGACAGGCTATCTGACCATCCAGGGGTTCAATGAGCGCCGCCAGGTCTACATCCTTGGCTTCCCCAATGACGAAGTAAAATACGCTTTTTTGAAAAGCCTCCTGCCCGCCTACACTCCCGCCGCCATAGCAAACCGCGGCACAGATGTCTTCGCCCTCTGCGACTGCCTGGAGGCAGGGGATACTGATGGTGCCAGGGACATCCTCACCGCCCTCTTCGCCGGCATCCCCTATACCACAGACGCTGCGCCCTTCGAACACTACTTCCAGTCCGTACTCTACATCGTCTTCACCCTGCTGGGCCAGTTCGTGCAATGCGAAGTACACAGCAGCCGGGGCAGGGCCGACTGCATACTGGAAACGGAAGAGTTCATCTACCTCTTTGAATTCAAGCTGGACAAATCAGCCCAGGAGGCCCTGGCCCAGATAGAGGAAAAAGCCTACGCCGCCCCCTTCGCAGCCGACCAGCGGCAGCTCTTCAAGATTGGCGTGAGCTTCGACTCTGCGAAAAGGAATTTGTCGGAATGGCTGGTGAGAGCATAAAAATAGATATGTACATAAAAAAGGACTCCGAACTTTGGAGTCCTTTTTCGTGACCATATTACACATTCATTTGATTCTCACGTAATTCCCGATAAACTTCATCTGCAAAAATCCCCATAGCCTGATGCTTGATGCCTTCATTGCTCAGAAGCAGAGAAAAGAAGTCCTGATTTTGTTCATAACCCTCCACTAAAATATCATCCAGCTGGTTGTAGAAGGAAATCTCAAAGTTCGAGGCGGTATTATTCCTCGCGCTGGCTTTGAGGTCATCTGATTTCAGCATGATGTCGCGCAGCTGCAACATGGACTTGACGGCAACATCCCGGTCAAAATTCTGTCCCGTGCGACTGTTGATTTCATCTATAATCTCGGACAGTTTCTGATAAACCTCAGGCGATACGTTGATGTTATCTGGAACCGGCAATTTGACAATGGGATAAGGAACAATATCTTCCTTAACATACATCCCAGTCTTCTCCTGCTTGAAGTCGCTGGCGGTTATCTTGCCCTTGAGGTCAAAGCCACCGCCTCCGTGGCGAATATTGACGAAAGCCAGCAGGCAGTCGATGAAGGTATATTTCTTGTGGATAGCGTGATCCTCGAAGCTTGATACCTGAATAAGGAACTCATAATACTTCACGAATCCCCGCAAGAGCTTCATAAGCAATTTCAGCTCGTCATCTTTGTAATGCTCCATCTGCTTTTGGGTACGATAAAGGACTTTGGCAATGCGGGTTTTCTTGTTGCGGTCATTGCCATAAAGCAGTTCATTGACCTTGGCCACATCCTCATCATCGAAGATACCGTAGCCGTCAATCCTTGCTTCCAGTTCATAGATAGACTCCGGGCGGACAGAGTTGGAAAGGAATGTCACCGTATAATACACGGAGAAAGCTTTCTTCATATCCCCATAATCATTGACGAAATCAAGAATGAACGTCTTCTTCGCATAGGGCGGGCAGATGCGGTTCAGGCGCGAAAGGGTCTGCACAGCCGTGACACCGTTGAGCTTCTTGAGGATATACATAGCACAGAGCCGCTTCTGGTCAAAGCCTGTCTGATACTTATTGGCCACAATCATGACATGGTATTCCGAGCTGTCGAACTTGTCACGGGTCTTCTGCTCGGAAAAGCCATTCATGCCCGCTTCCGTATAGTCCGTGCCCTGCATTTTCACTTTACCGGAAAATGCCACAATGGCCTTCATGCTGTAGCTTTTCTGTCGGATATACTTATCAAAAGCCTGCTTGTACTTCACGGCCTCCTGACGGGAGCCAGTGACCACCATAGCCTTGGCCGTACCGCCCAATTCCCCCATGATGGTGGTGCGGAAATGTTCTATGATGATCTCTATGCGCTGGGCAATATTCGTATCATGGAGCGCCGCATAGCGGGCAATCTTGCGCTTAGCCTCGGCAGTCTTCAACTCCTGGTCATCTTCGATGGCCTTGTTTATTCTATAGAAAGTATCATATGTGGTATAGTTCTGCAGCACATCCAAAATGAAGCCTTCCTCAATGGCCTGCTTCATGGAATAGATATGGAAAGCCTCGTACATCCCCTTGGTATTCAGCCGCCCGAACTTCTTCAAGGTCATAGCCTTCGGCGTAGCGGTAAAGGCGAACATAGAGACATTAGCCTGCTTGCCGTTCAGTTCAATCTCTTCGGCAATAGCATCTTCCATATCCCGTTCGTCCTCATCCTCCGAACCTTCTTTTGAACCCAGAGCCTTGGTAACAGCGGCAATATTTTTGCCCGCCGTGGAGGAATGGGCCTCGTCGATGATGACAGCAAAGCGCTGTTCCTTTAGATTTTTTACCTCATCGACGATATAGGGGAACTTCTGGATAGTAGTGACGATGATCTTCGTATTCTGTGACAAAGCCCTAGCCAAATCAGACGAACTGCAGCTGTCATCCATGACACGGATAAGGCCGCTCTTGTGAGAAATCCCCAGCACAGCCGCCTGAAGCTGGCGGTCTACTACCACACGGTCCGTCATGATGATGACATGGTCAAAGATAATCCTGTCTTCATCATCATGCAGGGAGGCAAGACGGTGCGAAAGCCAGGCAATGCTGTTTGTCTTGCCGGAACCTGCGCTATGCTGGATAAGGTAGTTCTGTGAACTGCCATTGACCTTCACATCTGCCAGCAATTTGCGGACAGCATCAAGCTGGTGATACCGCGGGAAAATCAGATTCTCCCGCTTCTCCTTCCGCCCCGTTTCCTCGTTCACTTTATCAGAAATGTCCACGAAGATAAACTTGTTGATGATTTCCAGCAAGGTATCCTTCTGCAGGATATCTTCCCACATATAGCTGACGCTGTACTTGTCATCATAGAGGGGATTGCCCTTGCCCGCCTGCACGCCCTCACCATTGCCCTGATTGAAGGGCAGGAACCAGGTGGTATCTTTAGAGAGTTTCGTAGTCATGTGAACTTCATTGAGGTCCATGGCAAAATTGACCAGTGCCCCCGCTTTGAAAAGGAACAGTCGCGTCTTGGGGTTGCGGTCTTTGCGGTACTGGTAGATGGCATCACTGTAGGACTGCCCCTGATAGTTGCACTTCAGTTCAAAGGTCATGATAGCCAGGCCATTAAGGAAAATGACTATATCGACACGTTCATCATCACTGGCCCACACTTCCTCCATGACGGAAAAGCGGTTTTTCTCATACTTGGCGAAAAGGGCAGGGTTGAGCTTCGAGGCAGGTCTGTCGTACATGAGCTTCAGCACAATGCCTGTAGCTGGCTCAATGCCGTGCTTCAAGACGGAAATGAGGCTGCCTTTTTTCGAAGTGACCTGCTGATTGATGTAGTTGACCAGAGTTTCCTCGGTCTGCTCTTTGTAGATGCGGCGCAGAGCCTGCATTTCGTCCGGCTGGGTGTCCTCAAGAAATTCAAACAGAAGCGCCCTGTCCATGGCAACTGAACGGTCAAAGTCCGTTTTGGCATTGCGGATAAGGAAGCCATTCTTATCCCGCAGCTGCTCCAAGATAAAGGATTGATATTCCCGCTCCGATAAAATCTCACGCATCCACAGGCACCTCCTTCTTGCCTGTAACATATTCGTAGATTAATGATTTCTTGTATTCGGCCAGAGTGTCAAGCTGCTTTTGCTTATCAGAAAGAATAGAATCTATTTCTGCACATTTTACATCAAGATATTCTACAATTTTTTTACGCTCACCTTCATTAGGACAGAATACAATTTTCATATTATCAAAATTCGAACCAGTTAGCTGATTAATCGTTGATGTAAAGAATGTTCCTAGATAGTATTTGAATACTTCCGAATTTAACACATAGTACATAAAACGCGGTGCAATACATCTATAAATCATCATAAACGCACCAAATGATGCATCAACATCATCAATAATTGCATTTTTACCAATCAATTCACGGCTTCCATTTCTTGAGCAAATTAAAATGTCACCTTTCTTTACTTTTAGTTCTTTAGGTATTTTGCATGACACATAAACATTATCATCAAAAGACAACTTACCCTCTTGGACATTAGACGAACGTAAAACTAATATTCCCTCATTCTCACCAACTATATCTGTAGGCTTGTATGTCAAGCCATTCCTCGCAGTGCCAATGTACTTAACCTTCTTTACTTCCCAATGCTGTGGAATCTCACCAATCCACTTAATCCCACTATCCTTAATAGCCACATTTTTATCCAGCCCTTTGGTAACCGCCTCAGTGATAACCGATTGCTTATATTCCTGCAAGACTTCAATTTGATGCTGAATATCATTCATCACGCTATCTATTTCTGCACACTTTATATCAAAAAAATCTGTTATCCTTTCTTGCTCATCTAAATCAAAAGAAAAAGGAATAAACGAATTTTTTATTTTTGCCCCTGTAATCAAAGGTTGTGCATTAGACGTATTCAATCTATTTAATTCCATTGAATCCAATATATAATATAATAATTTCGTATCATAATTAGATGACACAACTAATGCATTATCTGTAGCCCATACTTTATTTTGCGGATATGATACACAACCACATCTCGCTCCCACTCTACCGACTAACAAATCAGATGCCTTAGTATTAAACATATTACATAACCCTATCGGTTCCCCACCACCATATACAGGATATAAACCATCATCTATAAGTTGGTCATTATTTATAGCTTCACCTGAACGAATTGAGACCAAATATTTTAGCTTGATAATATCCCAAAACTTCGGAATCTCCCCAATCCACTCAACCCCACTATCTTTCATTTCTCTCATAACGCCGTGCCTCCAAAGAGTTTTGCAATACGCTCATTGACACTCTTATCGAGTGCCACAAACTCCTTTGCCAGTTCATCACTAGCCTTGGGCGGCACGTACTTGTAGAAATAGCGGGTAAAGGTAATCTCCGCCCCGGTCTTGATAACAGGCTTCTTCTTGCTTAAATCTTCCTCAAAGAACGCCTTGGCGTCAGGGATATGGGGCAGGACTTCTCTTGCCATATAATCCTCAATGCTTTCCTCATAAGGCACAATCTCAGTGTCTTTGGTTTCCTTATCATAGATGATATTGCCCTTGCGGTCACGCTGAATTTCGGCGTTCTTGTCCATGCGGGAAAGCCCGTCCATGATTTTGTCAAACAGCGCCTTGCGTTCTGCCAGCGCACCCTCCTGCTCCTTCAAGGCCACTTTCAGCACGGGTTCAAACTCTTTCGGTGACAGATAGACTTCCTCTGACCTGGCAGCATTAAGAGCGGCAACAAGCGCATCATAAAGCGGCTGCCCTTCCTCCAGCGCCTCCAGTTTCTTCTTGTCCTTGGCAGATATATCCTCGATAGCCTGAAGCTCTGCTACCTTGGCTTCATCATAAACTGTATTCAACGCACCCTTGGCCAGCATATTTTCGATGCGCTCATCATTGATGGCATAGCTACGCTGCAGTGGCTGCATGACAGCGTACTCACGATACATAAACTCCGTATTGCGGAAAATCTTGCTTTGCTCATTTTCCGCAAAATCTGCATAGAGCCTTACAATGGCTTCCCTGTCCTCAGCGGTGATTTCATTGCGCTTCTTGCCCAAAGATTTCCGCAGCCCGTGATAAAGCTGGGTGGCATCAATCAGCTGAACCTTGCCCTCACGCTCGTGCCGCTTGTTTTTCGAGAGAATCCAGATATAGGTGGCAATACCCGTGTTGTAGAAAAGGTCTGTGGGCAACGCAATTATGGCCTCTATGAGGTCATGCTCCAGCATATACCGGCGAATCTGACTTTCCCCTGATGCCGTCCCTCCTGCAAAAAGGGGGCTGCCGTTCTCGATGATGGCGGCGCGGCCATTAGCTTCATCCATCTTGTCTATGGCAGACTGCATGAACAGAAGCTGCATATCACCGGAACCCGGCAGACCGGCCATAAAACGGCTGTTGACCTTGGCAAATTCCTCCTTCACCGCAGCTTCCACACCCTCAGAGGCATCCTTGCCGCCCCATGCTTGCCCAAAGGGAGGATTTTCGATGACGAAGCGCATCTTCTGGTCAGGGAAGCTTTCTGTTTTCATGGTATCCACGTGCTTGATTTTATCTGCGTCCTCACCTTTGATGAGCATTTCTGCCACACACATGGCATAAGATTCTGGATTTATTTCCTGTCCGAAAAGCTTCACCTCTGCGGTTTCGTTGAAACGCTTGATCCAGTTGTAGGCCGTGGAGAGCATACCACCTGTGCCGCAAGCCTGGTCAAGCACAGGCACGACTTTGTGATCCTCGAAGACATCATCCGCCCCCTCAGCCAGCAGGATTTCCACCATGACCTTGATGACATCACGCCCCGTGTAATGGTCACCAGCCTCGGCATTTTCAGAGAAGCGGCGAATCAAATCCTCGAAGATATAGCCCATCTTAACATTGTCGATAATTGCCGGGTCAAGGTCCACCTCAGAGAAGGACTCCACCACCCGATAGAGGCGGTTATGCTTGTCCATCTTGACAATTTCCTTCTCGAACTCCAGATTGGCAATGATATTTTTGACATTATCCGAAAAGCCCTGCAGATAAGCCTTGAAATTCTCAGCCAGATTATCCGGGTCATTCAACAGTTCACAGAGGGACAAACGGCTCTTATTGTAACTCAAACTTCGCAGTTGTGAAACTGCCAAATTATTCGACTTGTACCATTTCCTAAAAAAATAGCATAAGCTCTCTCCGTTTTGTATAATGAAAGTGACAGCAATCATAACATAAACGGAGGGCTTATGCCATGAACATTGTATCACAGAATCATATCTTTGGTGAACAACTTTCTTCAAAAATATCTTGTTTCCTGGAAGAATTCCATGTTGGCAAGATACTCAAGGCCTGCAATGCCTATAAGGTTCGCGGTTTCTCTGTAAGCAATGTGTTTAAGGTTGCATTCGAGAATGCCTTTCGCAACAAGTCCTT